>DASPNK010000069.1:0-2965 GCA_035626575.1 Planctomycetota bacterium
TCGACCATCCGGCCGGGGACTCGAAGCCGTCGGAATAGAAGACGACCGGACGGTAGTTGCGGTAGACGTGCGTCGCCGCCGGCGCGCCGCGCGGCGACGTCGCGACGTTGCCCGTCCCGTCGGCGAACGAAAGGTAATAGCCGACCGCGGCGAATCCGGCCTGCACCGGAATCGACGCGCTCCACTCGGCGCCGTCGAAGGTCATGGCGACCGGCGTGAAGGCGCCGCCGTTGACGTTGTAGTAGAGCAGCGCGGAGGTGATCGCGCCGCCCGTGAGCGACGCGACGGTCGCGCGGACCTGGACCGCCTGGAGCTGGTCGCATTGATGGCCGAGCGGCGCGTGGGCGATCTGCAGCAGCGGCATCGGGAACGGTACGGCGTGCTGGACCGTGAAACCCTGGACGAACTTGGGCAGGTCCGGCGTGCCGTTGGCGAGATTCGCGTCGTCGTCGTTGAGCACGAGGAAGTCGAGGCACGACTCCGTTTCGGTCATCGGCGCGCCGTGGAAGTGCTGATACAGGTACTCGTCGAACTGCGCCTTGCCGGCGGCGCCGTACGCGGCGTCGAATTGCGTGCGCGTATGCCAGTAGCAGCCGCCGATCACCTTGCCGCGCGCATGCACGCCGCTGCCGCAGGACATCGGCCACTGGCAGGTGTTGTTCATGTCGCGCACGAACGTCCCGACGCCGGAGAAGCCGTCGCCGACGACGGAGGTGTCCTCGCAGGCGCCCGCCTGCGCGTCGGAGAAGCCTTCGCCGAGATGCCCGGGAACGACGCGGCCGTGCGCCCACCAGATCGTGGTCGACACGTGATGGCCGTATTCGTGCTCGACCACCGTGCCGGAGAACGCGGTGTTGATGCAGCCGCCGCCCGGCGGGAAGAAGTTGATCGACGTGCCGTCGTAATAGGCGTTGCAGCTCCCGGTCACGTTGAGGTTGGCGGGCAGCAGCGTGTTGAACAGCGTCTCCGACGGATTGCGGAGGAGCATCGTCGAGCGCGCGCGGTTGGCGAAGAAGAACGCGTCGCGCTCCTCCTGCAGCGAGTTCGTCGCGTCCCACGTCAGGTTGAAGACGCCGGAGCCCGTCGAGCCGACGAACGTCGCCTGCGCGCCGCCCGTCGCGGCGTTGTTCGTGGAGATCCACGGGCCGTCGAGCAGCGACGACACGGAGACCGTCGCGCCGCCGCCGGTGAACGCGTAGGCGCCGGCCGCGTCGGTCACGGTCGGCACGCCGCCCACGGTGAGAGTGCAGCCTTCGAACGGCATCACGACCGCGGGGAGATGCGGCGGCACGCCGAAGTGCACGGCGCCGACGACCGTCCCGGAGACCGCGGCGCGCGCGGGCGGCAGATCGAGCGGGATCCACGGCGCGTAGGGAGGCCGGACGCCGCGCGTCGGCGTGCGGTCGTGCGCGTGCGGAGCGCCTGCGGCGCAGGCGCCGCAGCGGCGCACGTCGTTCCATCCGTCGAGCGTCGCGCCGTCGCGCGCGTCGACGAACTGCTCCCACTCGGCGCGCGGCGCGTCGGCGGAGAGGCGCAGGCGCCACGCCAGCCGGGCCGGCGCGCCCGGCGTGCGGAGCGACGCGAACGCGACGAGGTCGGCGACCTTGCGCACGAGGGTCGTTCGACCGTCGACGAGGCCCGCGGCGCGGAGGCGCGAGACGGCGAGCGTCTGCGCGTCGGCGGCGGTCAGGATCGCGTCGCCGCGGTAACCGGCGAGCGGGACGAAGCGACCGCCCCACATCACGAGGCGGCCTTCGACGTCGATGCGCAGCGAGAGCCCGGCGTCGTACACGCGCACGCCGCCGACCAGCGCGTCGAAGGAGACGTACCAGATGCGTCCGGCGAGCGCCGCGTGGCGGAGGCGCCAGGCGTCGCCCGGCAGATCGAAGTCGCGGTGCAGCTCGGCCGCGACGGCTTCGGCCGCGCGCTCGACCGCGTCCCGGAGGGCGCCCGACGTCGTCACGCGCACTCCCGGGCCGTACGCGCGCCACGGGAGCCGCGTCGCCTGGTCGTACACCACGCGCCAGCCGGGGTTCTTCGCGAGCCACGCGGCGCCGCGCCGATCCGCCGCGGCGATCGAGTCCTGCAGGTCCCAGTCGAGGCGCTGACCGACCGGGGACGGCGGCTCCGGCCCGAAATCGGCGCCCCACGAACCCGTTCCCGCGGGCTCCTTCTGAGCGGACGCGGCGGCGGCGAGCACGGCCAGGGCGGCGAAGACGAGACGGCGGGGGCGACGCTGCGGCATGGACCGCTCCTTGATACGGCGCGGCGGCGCGCCGGCGTCTCCGTCGGGCGGAGACGGCTCCGGGGGCTCTTTCGGAAATCGGCGAACGCGGCCTGCACTGCGGCGTCGGGCGCTGGAAGCATGCCCGCCGCGGGGGCGCGAATCAAGCGCGCGCGCGGCGACCTTGGCCGGGCGCCCCGCACGGGGAATATCGCGGCATGACGCCCGCCATGGCGCCGCTCCGACGACGCCGTTTCGCCGCACCGGGTTTTATTGCGTCGCTCCTCTTGGCCGGATGCGCGTCGTCCGAGCCGATCGACTTCGTCGGCGAAAGCTGTCCGCCTACGGCGCTGCGCTTCCCTCCCCCGGCCCCCGCCGACGCCTGTTACGTCCGGCTGCGGCAGGACGCGCGACCGCTCGTCGAGCACGGCCGCGACTCCTACATCGGCGCGAACCGCCTCGGCGAACAGCAGTTCAAAGCGCCGCTGGCGGAGTCGATCCTGCGCGTGCTCGCGCGCGACCTCCGGCTGTCCGGCCTCTGCCGCACCGCATCTCTGCGCACGGGCGGGAGGCCCTGGCGGCTCGACGTCGACGTCCTGCACGCGACGGCGTCGTTCACGCAGGGACTGCCCGACCTCGTCCCGGTGATTCCGGCCGCGCTCGAGGCGCACGTCGAGCTCCGGCTCGTCTTCAGCGACGAGGACGGTCGGGTCTATCTCGACCGGACGTTCGAGGCGCGCC
>DASPNK010000070.1:0-18226 GCA_035626575.1 Planctomycetota bacterium
CGGTCGCGGCGCCGCCCGCCAAAGCGGCGGTCGCCGCCCCGGTGCGCGCGCCGGCCGCGCCGCCGCGCCCGCAGGTCGGCGAGCACCGTCTCGAAGACGCCGGCTCGCAGCGTCGCGTCCGCCAGACCTCCTCCGACGAACGGATGATCGTGTCGTCGACGCGCGGGCGCGGCCTGCCGACGGCGGCGGTGTGGATCGGCGCGGCGCTGCTGGGGGGACTCGGCGCGGCCGTCGCGGTGCTGTTGCTCAAGTGAGGCCCGGAGAACGACCATGAACGACACCGAACGCCTTCGCGAAGAACGGCTCGTCTTCTATCGCGAGGAGGTCGTCCGCCTCGAAGCGCTCCTCAAGGAGCTGCTGAGCCTCTCCGGCGCCAAGTGCGCGCTCCTCGTCGACAAGGACGGCCACCTCGTGCTCCGCGCGGGCCAGGCGCGCGGCTTCGACCTCGACACGGTCGCGGCCCTCGTGGCCGGTTCGTTCGCGGCGACGCGCGAGATGGCGCGGCTCCTCGGCGAAGACGAGTTCTCGGTGATGTTCCACCAGGGCAAGCGGGACAACATCCAGCTCTCCCTGGTCGGCGACCGCACGATCCTCACGATCATCTTCGACGACCAGACGACCGTCGGCATGGTGCGCCTCTACGCCAACGAGGCGGCGCGCAAGCTCACGGCGCTGTTCGAGCAGCTGGCGAAGAAGGGCGGCGACCGCGGGGGCGTCGAGCTCGCTTCGGACTACGAAGCGTCGGCGAAGAACCGGTTGGAAGCGCTCTTTCCCGAGCCCTAACCGCAAGCGCCGCTCCGGGTCTCGACGCGGCACTGGCGCCGTGGGACGTTCGCGGGCATGATCGCCGTTCGAACCGAAGGCCGATGGACCTGCGGGACGCGATGGCCGACGACCTTGGCGATCTGAAGCGCACGGTGTGCGACGAGCGCGGCGCGCCGCGCCCGGGCGCGCCGCTGTTGGCGGCCCACCTCCTGTGGCGGATGGGGGACCGCGGGCGCGCGTTGCGCCGCGACGTCGCCGAGCTTTGCGGCGTCGCCGAAGAGTCGTTCGCGGCGGCCTGCGATTTCCATGCGCGCGTCGTGCGCGCCTCGGCCGACGACCGACTGCAGACGTGCGTCGGCACGTCGTGCCGCTTCGACGGCGCCGCGGCGTATCACGCGAAACTGATCGAGCTCCTCCGGGCGGCCGGGATCCCCTGCGGGTTCGAGCCGGTCCACTGCCTCGACCAGTGCGAGGCGGGGCCGAACGTGCGCTTCGGCGACACGGTGTTCTGCGCCAAGACGTGCGAAGCGGTCGTCGACGAGCGCACCTGGCGCGGGCCGTCGGCCGGGCCGATGCCGGTCAATCGACCGAACGCGCCCCCCGTGCTCGACTGATCCCCGAGGCGCGCCCGCCCGACGTTCATGCCGGGTGCGGTTCGCGCCGAAAGATCCAGGATGCCCGCCGCCGCGCATCCGCGTCGCTCCGACGAAGGTCTGACCGTCGCCGCCGTCGCCCTTTCGGTCCTGCTCGGCGTCCTCATGGTCGCCGGCGTGCCCGACGCGACGACCGCGCCCGCGCGCGGCTCGGCGGCGACCAGCGTGCCCGCGGGAGTGCAGTTCGACCGGCTGACGTCCAACAACCTCAAGCTGGGCGACCCGCTCCTCCTCGACGTCACGACGGCGCCGTCGGCGACGACGTGGCTCCTCGCGTCCTTCGGCGAAGGTCCGACGGTGATCGGCGGATACGTGCTGGCGCTGTCGCCCGCGTGGTTCGTCCTCCGCGACGCGACGCCCGCGGACCTCTCCGGCAAGTCGTCGTTCCAGCTGCCGGTGCCGTGGGACGTCGGTCTGCTGGGGCTCGAGTTCACCGTGCAGACCGCGGTCCTCCGGCCGTGGCCGCCGCCGATCACGCTGTCGAACCCGGTCTCGCTGAAAGTCGGGACCACGTGGACGCAGGGCGCCGTGTCGGTGGCGCTCGTCCGGCAGACCGCGACCGCGGCGGGGTTGCCCGACCCGGCGGCGCAGGCCGACGCGCTCGCGAACGCGCTCCTCTTCCAGGGCCACGACGTCGCGGTGTTCGACGACGCGATCCCCGCCGACCTCCGCCTCTACGACGTGCTCTTCGACTGCCGCTTCACCACCGTGCCCACCCAGGCCGAGCAGGAGACGCTGACGCGCTTCCTCGTGCAGAACGGCGGCGCGTTCCTCCTCTGCGGACCGTGGGACGCCTGCCCGGAGGGGCAGCTCCGCGCGTACTGGATCACCGGGTACCTCGCCGGCGTGCTCGGTCTGAACGTCGGCGTCTTCCCCGGCGGGACGGCGTCGGGCGCCGGCACGGAGTGGGTTTCCGGCCTTTCCGATCCGACGTACCTCGGCGCGGCGTTCCCGGTCGCCGGCATCCCCTTCGAGGTCTCGCAGGAGGGCGGCCACTTCGGCGCGCCGGGCGCCGCGTCGGTCGGTTCGCCCTGGATCGTCGGCCCCGGCCCGGGCGGGACCGTCGCCTACGGCATGCTCTTCCGCGCCGAGGCGATCGCCGCCGAGACCGTCGGAGGGCGCCTCGCGATCCTCTTCTCCGGCGGTCCCGACGCGCTCGGCGGCCCCGGGAACCCGTTCGCCTCGTGGGCGTTCGAGAACCTCGCCCGCTGGCTCGACCGCTGAGCGCGCCGACCCTGCGGTGCGCGGCTGGTAACCTTCCGCGCGGCTTCGGCCGACCTCGGCGCCTGTAACCTCGCGGGGCCCGCGCGGTTCTTTCGAGCGAGGCGCGCGGTGATCCTCGTCTTGGAACCTTCCCCCGGCCTGACCGAGCCCTCGGACTGGGACCTGCTCCGCCGTACGGCCGCCGACGATCGCGACGCCTACGCCGCGCTGGTCGGGCGCCATTACCGGCCGGCGGTCGCCTTCTGCCGCCAGGTGCTGGGCGATCACCATCGCGCGGAGGACGTCGTCCAGCGCGGCTTCCTCAACATCTTCCGCAGCGCCGGCCGGTGCGAGGAGCGGGCGCGGTTCAAGACGTTCCTCTACCGCGTGCTCCTCAACCTCTGCCTCAACGAGATGGAGCGTCGTGCGCCGCTCGCGCCGCTCGGCGACGAAGACGGCGAGGCGTCGCTCGCGCCGCCGCGCGGCGGGTTCGGCCGCACGCCGGAGGATCCGCGGGCGACCCTCGAACGCTCGGAGCTGCGCGCGGTCCTCGACGCCGCGGTGGCGCGGCTTCCGGCGAAGCACCGCGGAGCGCTTTACCTCCGCGAGTACGAAGGCCTCGCCTACGAGCAGATCGCCGACGTCCTCGAAGCGTCCCTCGCCGAGGTGAAGATCTGGATTCATCGCGGCCGCAAGCGGCTGGCGACGTTGCTGCGCCCGTATCTCGAGCGCGGGGAGGGCGTCGGATGAACGACGACGACGCCGTCCTCTCGGCATACCTCGACGGCGAGCTGTCGCCGACCGAACACGAGGCGGTCCGGCTCAAGCTGCGCGACGACGCCGACCTCGCCGCGCGCTACGAGATGCTGCGGTTCGCGTCGGCCGTCGTGCGCGAGCGGTTCGCCGAGACCGCGCGGAGCGTCGAGGCGCCCACGGCGCCGCCCGCGGCGCTCTCGGCGTCGGCGGTGCGCGGGCTCCGCCGGCGCGATCGCATGCTGACGTGGGTGCGGCGTGCGGCGCCCGTCGCCGCGGCGCTCGCGGTCGCCGCGCTGTTCTGGCGCTTCGCCGCGGGCGGCCCCGAGCCGGTCGACGCCGCCACCATCCGCGAGGCCGCCGCCGAAGCGCTCGACGAGCGCGGCTGGCTCGAGGTGCGCGCGACCTCGCCGTTCCTGCTGCTGACGGGCGACGCCGAGCTCGGGCGCGCGGTGGTCGGCCCGGGCGGGCGGTTCCTCCTCGAGATGAAGGCGCCCGACCTCGGGCGGGGCTCGCCGCTGGCGCGCCTCGGCGAACTGGCCGGGGCGCCGACGCCGTCCGGCGCGCCCGCGTCGCCGGTGATCCGCATGGGCTCCGACGGACGCGAGATGTGGCGCTACGTCGAAGGCGCGTCGAAGGCCTTCGTCATCGAGCCCGACGCCGAGGTCCGCGCGGCCATGTCGCGGTTCGGCCCCGGCGGCGGCGGGGGCTTCGACGTCGCCCGCCTCGGGTGGGAGCAGCTGCAGGACGTCCTCGAGATCGTCCGCGAGGGTCGGTTCGACTACGAGCGCACCGCGCAGATCGTCGACGGCGACCTCGTCCTCGACATGGTCCGCATCAAGCCCAAGGACCCGAAATTCGGCCGGCGCGGCGGGTTGCACGAGGTGACGGTCGGAGTCGATCCTTCGGGAGCGATCCGCCGCGTCGACCTCCCATGGGCGCGGCTCGCGCTCCGACCGCTGAAGCACGCACCCGACGAGGCGCTCTTCCGTCGCGAGACCTACGCCCCGGGCGTCGAGACCGTGACGGAGACGTTGTCGCGCCGCCCCGCGTCCCGCCCCCGCCGTCTCCGTTGAAAGCGAAGGGCGCGGAGTAGCATCCCGCCCATGGATCCGCGGTCGATCCCCCCCGAGGTCTGGGAAGCGCTTTGCCGTCGCTGCGGCAAATGCTGCACCGAGAAGATCTCGATCGACGACGTCGTGTACCTGACGAAGAAGCCCTGCCGCTTCCTTGATCGCGACACCCGCCGCTGCACCGCCTACGCGGACCGGTTCCGCGTGGAACCCGACTGCGTGAGCGTGGTCGAAGGCCTGCCGATCTACGCCTTCCCCGCGGATTGCCCCTACGTGCAGGGGCTCGAGGGTTATCGCGCGCCGATCGAGACCTGGGACGACCCGCGCATCGACCAGGTGATCGCCGACGTGCTCGGCGAGGTGTGAGCGCGCGGCGCGGCCCCGGGGCTATGATGCGCCGGACATGCGTTTTCCCCTGATTCCGGCGTACGCGCTGCTCGCGGCGTCCGTCGCGGCGCAGGCGCCCGACGGATTCCGGACGCACCAGGACCCCGCGGCGGGCGTCTCGTTCTACTACCCGACCGACTATGCGGAGATCCCGCTGCAGCCGACGGAGCAGACGTCGCGCGCGAAGTACGTTCGGAAGACGCCGGTGAAGCTCGATCGCAATCTCGAAGTGAAGCCCGCGTTCGAGATCTTCGTCATCGAGCCCGATCCGGCCGCCGCATCTCGACCGTCTAAGACCGGGCCGCAGCCGCCGGGCGACGACGACGACCGCACGGGCCGCGGCGGTCCGAAGACGATCCGCGACGCGATGGTCGAGGCGTCGCGCGTCTCGAGCTTCGACGAGTTTCGGAACAAGCGCCTCGGCGGCTGGAAGCTCAAGCCGCTCGGCGCGCCCGCGGCCGGCTTCCGCGAATGGAGCCTGCTTCCGGAAACGGGAGGCCCGCGTCCCGACGATCCGCGGACCCCCGCCGGCTACTGCGCGGTGAAAGACGTCGGCGAGGGCAAGCTGCTCGGCGTCTTCGGCCGGACCATCGAAGGGCACCGCAAGGAGTTCGAAGGCCAGCTGCGACGCATCGGCAAGAGCCTGAAGGTGGCCGACGACGGCGGCGCCGACCGCGAGCTCGAGGGCTACTACCGGACGCGGAAGTTCCGCGACGCGCCGAAGCGGATCCAGGTGCGGCGCGAGCTCGCGCGCGGCTGGAAGGCGTCGGACACCGAGAACTTCATCCTGGTGATGCACACCTCGAACGAGCGACTCGTCTCGAAGGTCGCGCGCGACCTGGAGGCCGTCCGCCCCGTCTACCTGAAGCTCTTTCCGCCCGCGCGGCAGATCGACGCCGTGTCGATCGTCCGCATCTGCAAGGACGTGAAGGAGTACATGTCCTACGGCGCGCCGCCGGGAAGCGGCGGCTTCTGGCACCCGGGCAACGAGGAGCTCGTTCTCTTCGACTACAAGGAGACGCAGCTCCAGGCCGAGCGGACCACGGGCCGCCGCCTCTCCGACAAGGACTCGATGATCGTCCTCTATCACGAGGCGTTCCATCAGTACGTCTACTACGCCGTCGGGCAGATCGCGCCGCACGACTGGTTCAACGAGGGCAACGGCGACTACTTCAGCGGCGCGGTGATCAACGACGCGGGCGCGCTCGTGCGGATCGGGCCGTCGCCGTGGCGCCTGCACCGCGCGATGGACATGGCGTCGGGCAAGTTGCCGGGCTGGGTGGAGACCGCGCGCCTCGTGAAGGCGCCGCGCCAGGAGTACTACAACCCGGCGGTGATCGGGAACTACTACGCCTGCGGCTGGGCGTTCGTGTACTTCCTCCGCGAGGCGCCCGAGGCGAAGGCCCACGCGCAGTGGTCGAAGATCCTCGAGACGTACTTCGAGGTGCTGAAACAGGAGTACGGCAAGGCGACGGCGAAGCTCGGCGAAGAGGCCGGCCTCCGCGACAAGGAGGCGGCGGGCGCCGGCGCGCGCGACCTCGCGCTGAAGAAGGCGTTCGAAGGCGTCGACATGGAGGCGCTCGACGCCGCGTGCCGCGCGTACTACGTGAAGTTCAAGGACCCGTGGCCGGAGCTGCGCCCGTCGAAATGACGGGCGCCCCGGCGCGCGCCGTCAGGCGACGCCGAGCGCGCGCAGGCCCTTGAGCACGAGGAAGCCGCCGGCGACGCACACCGGGAACGTGAGCACCCAGGCGTAGACGATCTTCTTTCCGATGCCCCACCGCACGGTCCGCCAGCCGTGCGCCGCGCCGACGCCGAGGATCGCGCCGGTGATGGAGTGGGTCGTCGACATCGGCACGCCCGAAAGCGTGTTGACCACGATCGTCGACGCCGCGCCGACTTCGGCCGCGAAGCCCTGATGCGGCTTGAGGTGCGCGAGCCGCGTGCCGAGCGTCTTCATCACCGCCCAGCCTCCGATGGCGCTGCCGACCCCCATCGCCGTCGCGCAGGTGATCCGCACCCAAGGCTGCACGTGAAACCCCGCGGACGCGTCCTGCATGCCGCCGGCGATGAGGGCGCCGGTGATGATGCCCATCGCCTTCTGGGCGTCGCCGGTGCCGTGAGAGAACGCCATGTAGCCGGCGGAGGCGATCTGCAGCTTCCCGAAGAGCCTGGTCGCCTTCGCAATTCGCATGTTCTTGAAAACCCACGACACCGCCACGAGGATCGCCATGCCGAGGAGGAACCCGCCGACGGGCGCCACGAAGACGCCGAAGATGATCTTGCGGATGCCGTGGCCGTTCAGGTCGTCCACGCCGGCGGTGGCCAGCACCGAGCCGATCAGACCGCCCATGAGCGAGTGCGAGCAGGAGATCGGCAGCCCGCGCCACGTGCAGAGCGTGATCCAGATCGGCGCGACCACGACCGCGGCGAGATAGGTGGAGGGCGACCCGTTCAGGACGTTCGGATCGGCGATCTCCTTGCCGACGGTTCGCGCGACCGCGTCGCTGAAGAACGCGCCGATGAAGTTGAGGACGGCGCCGAAGACGATCGCGGTCCAAGGCGCGAGGACGCGCGTGCCGACGACCGTCGCGATGGCGTTCGACGCGTCGTTCCACCCGTTGGTGAGGTCGAACACGACGGCGAGGACCACCGTGCAGATCACGACGACCTGCATCTGCGTGAAATGATCCATGAGCGGTCTCCGGGTCCCCGCTCAGGCGTGGCGGATGAGGATCGACTCGATGACGATCGCGACGTCCTGGCACTTGTCGGTCGCGGTCTCGAGGTCGTTGTAGATGTCCTTCCACTTGATCACTTCGATGGGGTCGTGCCCCTCGAAGAGCGTCGCGAGCGCGTGGGCTTCGATCCGGTCGCCCTCGGCCTCGAGCTTCTTCACCTCGAGGCACTTGGTGCGCATGAGCTGAGGGCGCTTGATGTTCCTGAGCAGCGGAATCACCTCGCTGAGGATGACCGTGCAACGGAGCAGAACGTCGGCCAGCGCGCGGGCGTCGTCGGTGGGGGCCTTGATCTTGTAGAGCGCGATGCGGGCGGCGGCGTTGTCGAGCAGGTCGAGCGCGTCGTCGAGGCGGTGCACCAGCTCGTGGATCTCCTCGCGGTCGAAGGGGGCGATGAACGACCGGTCGAGCTTCTCCATCGCCTCCTTGACCAGCTCGTCGCCCTGATGTTCGACGTTGTGGATCTGCTTCGCGCGCTCGCCGACGTCGCGCAGGTCGGAATCCATCATCGCCTTCAGCAGGACGGCGCCTTCGTGCAGGTTCGCCGCCGTGCGGTCGAAGATGTCGAAAAAGCCCTCGTCTTTGGGCATCAGGTGGAACACGGCGCTTTCCCCTTTGAAGGACGGATCAAGAAACGGTTTGCGGCAGGTTAAGGGCGCCCGCGCGGGCCTCAAGACGCGCCGACCGACGCGGGACCCGGGCTTAACGGGATCTTCACGGCGCCTGCGGGCGCCGTTGACCGGACCGCGGGACCTTCTTCACGACGGACGCTCGGTCGGCCGTCGGGAGACACCCATGTCGCGATTCGTTCTCGCCGTCCTCGGCGCCTTCGTCTGCGGCCTCGCGCCGGGCCAGGCCGTGCCGATCGATCCGGAGCTTCCCGACTACGTCCCGACGCAAGGCGTGTCGGGCACGCTCAAGAGCGTCGGCTCGGACACGATGAACAACGAGATGACCCTCTGGGCGGAGGGTTTCCGGCGGTTCTACCCGAACGTCAAGATCGAAGTGGAGGGGAAGGGTTCCAGCACCGCGCCCGCGGCGCTGATCGCGGGGACCGCGCATTTCGGTCCCATGTCCCGCGAAATGAAGCAGAAGGAGATCGACGACTTCGAGAAGAAGTACGGCTACAAGCCGGTCGCTCTCGCCACCTCGATCGACGTGCTCGCGCTCTACGTGCACAAGGACAACCCCACGAAGGGCCTCACGCTGGCGCAGGCGGACGCGATCTTCTCGAAGAGCCGGAAGGCGGGCTTCGCGAAAGATCTCCGCACCTGGGGCGATCTCGGGCTCGCCGCGCCGTGGGCGACCACGCCGATCTCGCTGTACGGCCGAAACGCGGCCTCGGGCACCTACGGCTTCTTCAAGGAGCACGTGCTCGCGAACGGCGACTTCAAGGACGAGGTGAAGGAGCAGCCGGGCAGTTCGTCCGTGGTGCAGGGCGTCGCGTCGGACCGCGGCGGCGCGGGCTACTCGGGCATCGGCTACAAGACCGCCGACGTGCGCGCGGTTCCGCTGGCGCGCCGGGCGGGCGAGCCCTTCGTCGAGGCGAACGCGGACAACGCGTACTCGGGCGAGTATCCGTTGGCGCGCTTCCTCTACCTCTACGTGAACCATCGGCCCGGCACGCAGCTCGACCCCCTTCGCCGCGAATTCGTCCGCTACATCTTCTCGAAGCAGGGTCAGGAGGCCGTCGTGAAGGACGGCTACATCCCGGTGAAGAAGCCGATCGCGGATCAGCAGCTCCGGGCGGTCGACGTCGATCCCGCCGGCGCGGCGTCGTCCGGCGCCGCCGCTCCGACGCGGACCGCCCCGCCCGCCAGGTGACCGCCGGCGACGCCGCCGCCTCCCCGCGCCGCGGGCGGCGGCGCGCGTCGCGGTCCCGTCGCGCCCACCGGAGCCCAGGTTGCCGACTCAGCCCCCGCCTTCCTCCGCCGCCGGCCCGTACTCGGGCCGCGCGCGGATCCGCAAGACGTCCCGCCGCGTCCGCGTCGTCGAACGCGTCGCACGGACCCTGATCACCTTCGGCGGACTCGCCACGATCGTCGCGGTCGGGACGATCTGCGTGTTCCTGGTCTGGGTCGTCGCCCCGCTGGTCCGAGAGGCCCGATTCGTCGAAGCTCCGCCGGCGGCGCGGGCGGCCGCGCCGCCCCCCGCGTACTTCGCGGTCGACGAGTACCGCGAGCTCGGGTGTACGCTCGCGCAGGACGGCACGCTCGAAGTCTTCGAGGCCGAAACCGGCCGTCTTCTCGCGCGGCGCAAGGCGTGGGACGACGCTCCCAGCTTCGCCGGCATGGGGTCGCGGGAAGGCCGCGTCATCCACGCGTCCGCCGACGGCGCGCTCCGGTTCGGCGAGATCGCGTTCCGGCGGGATCCGGTCGAGGAGGGGGCGGCGCCGCCGGAGATCGCCGACCTCCGGCCCGGCGCGACGCGCGCGCACGACGGCGCGCTCTACTCCCGCACGTCCGACGGGCGCCTCCTGCGGGGGGACGTCGCGCTGACGTGGGATCCGCCGGTCAGGATCGCGTCGCCGTCGCCCGTCGTGCTGGCGGACGAAGCGACGTCGTCGGGCAAGCGCGTCTTCGCGGCGCTGCGCGCCGACGGCACGCTCACCGTCAACGAGGTGCGCGAGCGGAAAAACCTCCTGACCGGCGAGGTGCGGCGGACGGTCGAGGAGGCCGTCGTCCCGTACCGCGCGCCCGCCGACGGACCCGGTCCCCGATGGCTGCGCCTCGCCGGGCTGGGCGACAACCTCTACCTGGTGTGGGCGGACGGCCGCGCGCTCCGCTTCGCCGTGGCGGACCTCTCGGCGCCGCGCGCCGCGGAGTCCGTCGATCTCACGCCGGACCTGCAGCCGGCGCCCGTCGTCGACGTCCGTTTCCTCCTCGGCGGCGCGACGCTGCTGGTCGCCGACGCGGGGGGCGGCGTCTCCGCCTGGTTCCGGACGCCGAGCGAAGGGGCGGAGACGCCCGACGCCGCGCTCCTGCGCCGGGCGCATGTCTATCCGGCGGGGTCTGCGGCCGTCACGTCGCTCGCGTCGTCCCAGCGCAACCGGACCTTCGCGGTGGGGTACGCCGACGGCGCGGTGCGCGTCGTTCACGCCACCACGGGACACGTGATCGCGCGGGCGGTCGGCGACGACGAGCCTGCGGTCGCGGTGCGCATCACTCCGAAAAACGACGGCGTCGTCGCCCTCACGCCGACCTCCGTGCGGCGCTTCGACCTCGACGCCGAGTACGCCGAGGGGGCGCCCGCCGCGCTGGTGCGCAAGGTCTGGTACGAGGGCTACGACGCCCCGGCGCACGTCTGGCAGTCGTCGAGCGGCTCCGACGACTTCGAGCCGAAGTTCGGACTGTGGCCGCTGGTGTTCGGCACGCTCAAAGGGACCGCGGTCGCGCTGGTCTTCGCCGTTCCGATGGCGCTCCTCGCGGCGCTCTACGTGAGCGAGTTCCTCCACCCGCGGCGCAAGGCCGCGGTGAAGCCCGCCATCGAGATGATGGCGAGCCTTCCCAGCGTGGTGCTCGGGTTCATCGCCGCGCTGGTCCTCGCGCCGGTCGTCGAGCGCGCCGTGCCCGCGATCCTCGCGGCGTTCTTCGTCGGGCCTGCGGCGCTGCTCGCGGGCGCCTACGGCTGGCAGATGCTCCCCGAGCGGTGGACGCGCAAGGCCTCGACGACCGTCAAGTTCCTCGCCGTCGCCGCGACCCTCGCGGCGGGGTTCGCCGCGGCGCCGTTCGTCGGCCGCGGCCTCGAGGTCGCGCTTTTCGCGGGCGACCTCCGCCGCTGGCTCGACGGCCAGATCGGCGGCGCCTTCGGAGGCTGGGCGTTCCTCGCGCTGCCGCCGTCGGCGATCGCGGTCGGCGTGCTGTCGGCGCGCTTCGGCACGCCGGCTCTCCAGGCCCGGCTTTTCGGCGCGACGCGGGCCCGCGCGGCCCGATTCGACGCCGCCCGCTTCGGCGTCTGCGCGGCGGCGTCGCTCGCGCTCGCCGCGGCGATCGCCGGCCTGCTGACCGCGGCGGGCTTCGACGCGCGCGGCCTGCTGCTCGGCACCTACGTGCAGCGGAACGCGCTGATCGTCGGATTCGCCATGGGCTTCGCGGTCATCCCGCTCATCTTCACGCTGGCCGAAGACGCGCTCTCCAGCGTGCCCGACTCCCTGCGTTCGGCCTCCCTCGGCGCCGGCGCCACGCCGTGGCAGACGGCGATCCGCGTCGTCGCGCCCACCGCGACGTCGGGCCTCTTCTCCGCCTGCATGGTCGGGCTCGGCCGCGCGGTCGGCGAGACCATGATCGTGCTGATGGCCGCCGGCAACACGCCCGTCCTCGATTGGAACCTCTTCAACGGGTTCCGCACGCTGTCGGCGAACATCGCCGTCGAGCTGCCCGAAGCGGTGCAGGGCGGCGTCCACTACCGCATCCTCTTCCTCACGGCGTTGACCCTCTTCGCCATCACCTTCGCGTTGAATACCTGCGCGGAGGTGGTGCGACAGCGTTTCCGCAAGCGGGCGTTCCAGCTGTGACGCGCCTCGCCGATCGCGCCGCCGGAAGCGCGCCGCCCGCCGCGCCGGCGTCGGCGCCGAAGCGCGCGCCGCGCCGACGCGGCTCGTCGCTGTTCGCCGCCGGCGAGCCCATGCAGTGGCTGACCGCGGGCGCGCTGGCGATCTGTCTCGCGATGATCGCGGGCCTCCTCGCCCTCGTGATCGTGCAGGGGGCGCCGACGTTCTGGCCCGCGGCGCTCGTCCAGGTGCGCCTCGAAGGGGGGGAGACGTGGCTGGGCGAGGTCGTCAAGGAGGAACGGTTCGCCCCCTCGGAGGCGATCTTCGCCGCGGCGCCTCCCGACGCGCGGACGCGCGCGGAGAAAGAGGCCGCGGCGTCGGAGGGCACGGTGCGGCGTCGACTGTTCCGCACCGGCAACTTCGAGCTCACGAACGAGCACTTTCGTTGGATCGACGATTTCCGCGTCGTCGAAGAATCGCGTCCCGAGCGGGCGGTCGTGCTCGAGCGCACCGAGTGGGGCCGCTTCTACGGGACGCCGAAGGCTTTCCTCGTCGACGGCAAGCCGATCGCCGAAGGGCCCGCCGCCTGGGCGGAGTTCGAGGCGCGCCGCGACGCGGTGAGGGACCGCGCGGAGGAACGCCGCAGGCTGGAGAAGGAGGCGGCCGGCGCCCTGAACCGACGTCTGCGCGCCGGGACGCTCGAGGTCAAGCGCCTCGAGCTGAAGCACGGCCCCAAGTCGTCCGAGGCGGCCGCGGCGCGGATCCGCGTCGAGGAGGAGGCGCGCCTCCTCGAAGCGGAGGGCGCGACGGTCCGGGCGCGCATCGAAGCGCTCGACCGCGAGAACGCCCGCTACGTCCTGTCCATGACCACGTCGGACGGCCGTGAACATCCGATCCCGGCGTCGGAGGTCGTGAGGGGCTACGAGGCGAACCGCCTCGGCGTCGTCGACCGCCTCGCCGTCTACGCGTCGCGGTGGGCCGAGTACCTCGTCGACGAGCCGCGCGAGGCGAACAGCGAAGGCGGCGTGTGGCCGGCGATCTTCGGCACGGTCGTGATGACCCTGCTCATGTCGCTGGCCGTCGTGCCCTTCGGCGTGCTGGCCGCGCTCTACCTGCGCGAGTACGCGAGACAGGGGGCGCTGGTGAGCGCGGTGCGCATCGCCGTCAACAACCTCGCGGGCGTGCCCAGCATCGTGTTCGGCGTCTTCGGCCTGGGCTTCTTCTGCTACGCGGTCGGCGGATCCGTCGACCGCCTGTTCTTCCCCGAAGCGCTGCCGAGCCCGACGTTCGGGACGGGCGGCGTGCTGTGGGCGTCGATCACGCTCGCGCTGCTCACGCTGCCGGTGGTGATCGTCGCTTCGGAGGAGGCGCTGGCGGCGGTTCCGCGCTCGATGCGGGAAGGCTCCTACGCCTGCGGCGCGAGCAAGTGGCAGACGATCCGCCGGATTGTTCTGCCGCGCGCCATGCCGGGAATCATGACCGGCATGATCCTCGCCATGGCGCGCGGGGCGGGCGAGGTCGCTCCGCTGATGCTGGTCGGCGCGGTGAAGGCGGCGCCCGACCTGCCGGTCGACGGCGAGTTCCCCTACCTGCACCTCGAGCGCAGCTTCATGCACCTCGGGTTCCACATCTACGACCTCGGGTTCCAGAGCCAGAACTCGGAGGCCGCCAAGCCGATGGTGTACGTCACCACCTTTCTGCTCATCCTCATCATCGTCGCGCTCAATCTCGCGGCGATCGCCGTGCGCGCGCGCCTTCGGCGGCGATTCGCGGGCGGCCATTTCTGAGAACCGACATGAGCCGTACGCAAACCGTCATGCAGGTCATGGAGCCGCCGCCGCAAGGGGCGCGCGTCGGCGCGGCGGCGTCGCTGGGCGACGCGGTCGCGCAGGGCGTTCCGCTCGTAGCCCATGTCCACGACGCGACGCTCCGCGAGCCGCGCGTCCTCGAGGTCGACCGCTTCAGCCTCTACTACGGCGGCAAGGCGCGCGCGCTGTGGGACATCGATCTCGCCATTCCGAAGGGCAAGGTCACCGCGCTCATCGGGCCGTCGGGCTGCGGAAAGTCGACCCTGCTGCGCTCGGTGAACCGCCTCAACGACCTGATCGACGGCGTGCGCATCACCGGCGACATGCGGCTCAACGGAGACTCCATTTACGCGAAGGACGTCGACGTCATCGAGCTGCGCAAGCGCATGGGCATGGTGTTTCAGAAGTCGAACCCGTTCCCGATGTCGATCTTCGAGAACGTCGTCTACGCGCTGCGCATCGACGGCGTGCGCGACCGGCGCATCCTCGAGGAGACGTGCGAGCGCAGCCTCCGCGGCGCCGCGTTGTGGGACGAGGTGAAGGATCGTCTGCATCAGAGCGCGCTCGGGTTGTCCGGCGGCCAGCAGCAGCGCCTGTGCATCGCGCGCGCGATCGCCGCCGAGCCGGAGGTCCTTCTGATGGACGAACCGTGTTCCGCGCTCGACCCGATCGCGACCGGCCGCATCGAGGATCTCATCGCCGACCTCAAGGGCGCCTACACCGTGCTGATGGTGACGCACAACATGCAGCAGGCGTCGCGCAGCAGCGACTACGTCGCGTTCATGTATCTCGGCCGGCTCGTCGAATTCGGGCCGACCAACGACGTGTTCATCACGCCGCACCGCAAGGAGACCGAGGACTACATCTCGGGGCGGTTCGGTTGATCGCGGGACCTTCCCGCCGGAAACAGGAGTCAGCCATGATCCGCAGTCGGACGCTCGTCGCGCTGCTCGCCGCCGCCCTCGTCGGCGCGGGCTGTCGCACCGCGCATCGCGAGGCCGAGGTGAAGACGCAGGAGGCGTCGTCGGAGGCGAAGTCCCACCCGCACGCGAAGCCGGGCTTCGTGGTGTTCACCGCCGACGACGAAGGTCGCCTGTGGGTGTTCAAGAAGGACGCGCCGGCGTTGACGGAGTTCGCCAAGTCGAAGGAGCTGGCGAAGTACGTGAGCGCGATCGGCGAAGGCCCCGGCGGCGTGACGCTGAAAGCTCCCGACCGCGAAACGATCGACGCCTACCGGAAGGCCTGCGGCCTGGAGTGACCGGCGCCGCGGCGCGCCGCGGCGTCAGCGCCCGAGAACGACGCGCAACGCGCCGAGGACGGCGAGCATCGCCTCCTCGCGCGCGCCGTGGCCCATGTGGCCGATGCGCCACACGCGGCCCTTCAGCGCGCCGAGGCCGCCGCCGATCTCGACGCCGAACCGGGAGAGCAGCGCGGCGCGTGTGGCGGCGTCGTCCACGCCGTCGGGAACGCGGACCGCGGTGACCATCGGCAGTCGGCTCGCCGCGTCGACGAACGGCTCGAGACCGAGGTCGGCGAGGCCGTCGATCAGGAACCGCTGCACCCTCCGATGCCGCGCCGCCGCGGCGTCGAGCCCCTCGTCGAGCAGCAGGCCGAGCCCTTCGTGGAGCGCGTACACCAGCGTGCTCGACAGCGTGTGGTGATACGTGCGCGCGCCGCCCCAGTAGTCGAGGAGCAGCCCGAGGTCGAAGTAGCGGCTCGGCGGCGGCGTTCGTCGGCGACGGAAACGCTCGAGAGCGCGCTCCGAGAACGCGACGGGCGCGAGCCCCGGCGGCGCGCCGAGGCACTTCTGCGAGCAGGAGAACGCGGCGTCGATCCCGGAGGCGTCGAAGGCGAAGGCGACGCCGCCGAGGGACGTGACGCAGTCGACGAGCAGCAGTGCGCCGGCGCGGCGGCAGACCTCGCCGAGGCCGTCGAGATCCTGCAGCACGCCGGTCGAGGTTTCCGCGTGGACCACGGCGACGGCGGCGGTCGGGCTCGACTCCGCCGCGCGTCGCAACGCATCGAGCGGAACCTGTGCGCCCGGCGTCGCCTCGACGACGTCGACCGTCGCGCCGAGGCGTCGCGCCTGGTCCGCAAGACGCCGCCCGAATTCGCCCGCCTGGCCGACCACCACGCGATCGCCCGCTTCGACGAGGTTGACCAGCACCGCCTCCATGCCGGCCCCGCCGGTGCCGGAGACGGCCAACGTCGCGGGCGACGTCGTGCGGAACGTCTCGCGCAGCCGCGCCTGCGTCTCGTCCATGACGGCGAGGAACGCCGGATCGAGATGTCCGAGCGGAGGCGTGGCGAGCGCGCGCAGCGTCTCGGCCGCGACGGGGCTCGGCCCCGGCCCGAGAGTGAGCCGCGGCGGCGTGCGAAGGGGGCGACGCATGGCGCGGCATCGTACGTCGCTCGCGCGGCGCAGACTGGTCCCGGCGTCGTCGTCTCCCGCGCGCATCGTTTCATCGGGACAGGACCGCAGCGGCCCGCGCCCGAAGCGGAGCGGAGGGACGGCCCTGCTTCGTCGGTCTTCCGCCGAGCCGTGTCGGCCGCAGTCCGACGATGCGGCCGCGTCCTCGGGGGCTGCGCCCCCTCGGCACGTCGGTCCGCGGTCCACGCGGGGCACGGCACAGGTCCTTTTCGCGGCGTGCGACGCACGGACCGCGGGCGGCGGGCGACGGCGCGGGACCGACGAGACGGGCGTGTCGCTTGCGCGCGCCCCGTCTTCGTTTCAGAACGGCGCGGGACGACGTCGCCGGGCGCGGCCGGGCGGCTCCCGCCGGCGGCGTCTATACGTCGGAGGGGGACCGCCCTCGCGCCTCGGCGGCCCGCGGGCGGCGCGCCGCGCGCGGTCGGCGCGCGTCCCGGAGAAGGCAGCGATGAAATCCAGGAAGGCGACGCGCAGGGACGTGCTGGCGGCCGGCGTGACGGGAGCGGCGGCGGCGGCGTTGACGCCGCGCGTGTTCGGTCGAAGCCTGCCGCAGGACGAGAAGACCGCCGAGACGAGGCCCGCCATGCAGCACACGTACGTCGCGAGGGACTATTCGGGCCTCGTCGGGATGCCCGGATTCAACGAAGCGCTCCTCCGGAACCACTTCAAGCTCTACGAGGGGTACGTCAAGAACGTCAACCGCATCCTCGCCGACCTCGAGGCGTTCCGGAAGGACGACAAGCTCGCGACGCCCGCCGCCGCCGAGTTGCGTCGCCGCCTCGGCTGGGAGTTCGACGGCATGCGGCTGCACGAAATCTACTTCGACAACCTCGGCGGCAAGGAGCCGCTGCGGCCCGAAGGGAAGCTCGGCGCCGCGCTCGTGAAGCAATGGGGCTCGATCGAAGCCTGGATGGCCGACTTCAAGGCGGTCGGCGAAATGCGCGGCATCGGCTGGGCGGCTCTCGTGCAGGACGGCTGGTCAGGTCGCCTTTACAACGTCTGGATCGAAGAGCACGACGGCGGACATTTCGCCGCATGTCCGGTGCTGCTGCTGATGGACGTGTTCGAGCACGCTTACCTCGTCGACAACGCGTCGAAGAAGGCCGAGTACATCGACGCGTTCTTCCGAAACGTCGACTGGACGACCGCGGAACGCCGCCTGATCTGAGCGCGGCCTGCGCGCCGGCACGCCCGCTGCGATAGGACGCCGGACGTCGACGGACGGTCCGCGCTCGCGGCGCCGGTCCGGCGAAGTCGCGACGCGGCGTTTCGGACGAACGCCGCGTCGAGCCCGGTCCGCGCGGCGTCGTCACCCCGCGGCGCGATCGAGGCGTCACCGTCCGACTCGGCCCCGCCCCCAACGGGGAGGCCGCGTACGGCGCGGCAGGAGCGAGGAGGAGCCATGCGTTCTACGGCTCTCACGATGATCGCGGTGTTCGGCGCGTTGTGCGTTTCGAGGGTCGAAGCGCACGGGTTCGTTCTCTCGGTGGGCGGCGGCGGCGCGGGCGGGACGACGGGCATAGGCTCCGGCGGTCTCGGCAGCGGCGGCGGCACCTCGCGCGCGCCGACGCCGGGTTCGGGCGCCTCGACGATGCGCGGCGTGCGGGAAGGCGGGGCGACGAAGCCGCGCGGCGGCGGCGGACTCCCGTTCGGCCTCGGCAAGCGCGGGGACTCGACGCTCCGCACGGACGACGCGGGAGTGAAACCCGCGCCGGCCGGGCTTCCGGTCGAGCCGGCGGCGCGCGGGAAGGCGTTCAAGAATCTTCTGCGCGACGACGCGAAGGGAGCGCCCGACTTCTCCTACGTGCTCGAAGCGTCGACGGTCGACGCCCGCATGCGTTCGGTCGAACTGCGCGTGAGCGTGTTCGAGCGCCGCGTCGCGTTCGGAGACGTGCGCCGCCGCTTCGAGGTTTCGGCGAAGGACGG
>DASPNK010000071.1:0-2386 GCA_035626575.1 Planctomycetota bacterium
CGGTCGGCGGTCGGCACCACCTGGCGCACCTCGCCACGGAACGACGTGTCGGGATACGCGTCCAGCGTGATCCTGGCGGGCGCGCCGCTCCGGATGCGCGAGATGTAGGCCTCGTTCACGTCGACCTCGACCTCCAGCGTCGACAGGTCGGCCATGGTGACGACGGCGCCGCGGGTGAGGCCGCCGCCGACCGAGGGTGCGACGACCTCGCCCACCTCCGCGTCCTTGCGCAGGACCGTGCCGGAGAAGGGCGCACGCACGCGCGTGTTCTCGAAGTTCGCCTGCGCGGCGCGCAGCCCCTGGCGTGCTGCCTCCACGCGCGCGAGCGCCGCCCGCTGGCGTGCGCGCGCGACCTCCACGCCGGTCTCCGCATCTTCGAGCTGCTGCTTCGCGATGAGCGTCGCGGCGTGCAGCTCCTTCGCGCGGGCGAGCGCGCGCTCCGCC
Source organism: Planctomycetota bacterium (assembly GCA_035626575.1). Taxonomy (GTDB): domain Bacteria; phylum Planctomycetota; family CAIWVZ01; genus DASPNK01. Next base: position 445 of record DASPNK010000071.1, read on the forward strand.
TGCGCGACCGACGCATCCGCCTCGTGGCGCGTCGCCTCGGCGGCGGTGATCTCCGACTCCGCCTGCCGCACCGCCGCCTCGAACTCGGCCGATTCCAGGCGGGCGATGATGTCGCCTTCACGGACGCGGTCGCCCTCCTCGACGCCGAGGAACGCGAGCCGGCCGGGAAGCTTCGACGAGACCGACGCCTTCGTCCGCGCGACGACGTAGCCGTTCGCGGTCAGACCGCCGCTGCCGCCGGCGGCCCCGCCGCGCGCCTCGGCGACGGCGGTCCGGACTTCGACGGGGCGGTCGGTCGCGAGGAAGCGGGCGCCGATCGCGATCAGCACGATCAACAGCGCGCCCAGACCGATGTACACGAGCATGCGCGACGAGCGGCTCGAGCCGCCGCCCGGCGTCTCCCGGGAGATGCGGAGACGGGAAAGATCTGCGGAATCGACCACGGAAGGGCTGCTCTGATCGGGTTCGTTGGACAGCCCGAGCAGGTTAAAACGCAGTGCGACAGCGTGCAATGATCGTGTTACGGGATCCGTTCGGAAACGTCTGACGGTACGGCTGCGCGCGACACGCGAATATCCGAAGGCGACGCGGGAGGGGCCCCCGGTTCGAGGATACGCGCGTTCGCGGGGCACATCCATGTCCAGCCGGGACGTGCGGGGCGCTGCCGGCGAAAGCCGATCGCCCGAACGAACTCGCCGGTCGCTTCCTCCCGAGCGGACGGCCGCAGGCGCAGTCGGGCCGACACCGGCATAGAGGCGATGGTGGAGGAGGACCTCACTCATCATCGACTCTACGCATCCCAGCGTCACGGTCGTCCCAGGGGGAACGGCGCCGACGATGGGGCCGACGCACGCCCGCGGCCGGCTCAGTCGTCGATGAAGGGGAGCCCCTCGAGCGCGGGGTTGGACCAGCGCCGGAGCCTCCGGCGTGCGCGGTCGAGCCGGGCGTCGACGGGTGGCGGGCGGTGCTCGCCTCGGCGGGGCGCCGTCCGGTCGTCGTCGTGGGGTCCGGCGAGCGGAGCCGATCCCGAGTCGGCGGGCGCGGTGGCTGGAGCAGGCGCGGCGGCCCCGGGGTCGTCCGGCCTTTCGGACACGCGGGTCGGGGTCGCTCCGTCGTCGCCGGACGCCGCGGATCCCGCGGCCGCCGCGGCCGGAATGGAGCCTGCCCGTTCGGCCGCCAGGATCGCGTCGAGTGCGCCCTCGGACGGCGGGAGGTCGGTGGGCAGGTCGAGCGGCGCATCGGCCGGGTCGAGCCCCCAGTCACGCGGCGGGAGGGCGTGGGCGAGCGCGGCGCCGAGGTCGATCCCGTCGGCGCGCTCCGCGTCGGCGTCCAGGTCCGCCCCGGCGGCGGCACCGGGATCGGCGCCGGTCCGGAAGATCGCATCCAGGTCTGCGATGGTGTCGGCTGCGGCGATCGCGTGCGTGTCGGACGAGCGTGCAGGGGCGGGGGACCTGGTCCGGATGGTTGCGTCCAAGTCGGGGTCCGCCTCGGGCGTGGCGAGATCGTGCGCATCGGCGGCAGGTGCAGGGGCGGCGGACGTGGTCCGGGAGATTGCATGTGCCGGCAGGGTCGCGTTCTGCAGCGACACCGCCTCCGCCGACGCTGACGCGCCGAGCCCGGACATGGTCCGGAGGATTGCGATCGGGTCGGCGTCCGCGGGCGCGGCGAGGTCGTGCGCATCGGCGGCAGGCGCCGGGGCGGCGGACGTGGTCCGGGCGTTTGCATGTCCCGGCGGGGTCGCGTTCTCGAGCCAGACGGCCTCAGGCGGCGCCGCCGCGGCGGACGCGGTCCGCACGATCGCATTCGGGCTCGCGTTCGCCTCGCCCGTCGCCCGCGCTTCCACTTCGCCGGAAGACGCGGGGGCGGTGGCGGGTGCGGTCGCGGGAGCGACGGCTCCGGCCGGGCGCGGCGGGGCTGCGGCATCGCGGCGGCGGCCGGGGGC
>DASPNK010000072.1:0-6433 GCA_035626575.1 Planctomycetota bacterium
TGGCTCCGCCCGGAGGTGATCGGCGCCGACGTCGCCGCGCTGACGACGGAGATCTCGACGCCCCGCGCCGAGCCCGTCCGCTGGACCTTGCCGCCGACGGCGTCCTTCACGGTGCGCGCGGTCGGCCCGGACGGCGGGCCGTTCGTCGCCGCGCGGATGATCCTCCTGGAGCGACTTCACGGCGCGGAGCTTCCCGCCGAAGGGACCGCGCCGCACGGCGCGCCCGTCGGCGACGGCCGTCCGGTGCGAGGGATCGCCCGCTTCCCTTACGCGGCGCCGAATCGAGCGTTCCGCGCCGAAGTGCGCCACGAGGCGCCGGGCGCGCTTGAGGGCTCGGTCACGTTCCTGAGTCCGCGCGGCGCGGAGGGCGATCTCGTCGTCGACCTGCCGTGCGGGCGCCCGGCGCTCACGGCGACGGGGCGCGTCGTGGACGAGAACGGCGCGCCGAGAGTCGGCGTCGCCGTGCTCGTCGACGCGGAATCGACGACGTCCGGCCCCGGAAAGGCTCTCACCGCCGACGACGGGACCTTCCGCTGCGGGCTGAAGGTCGCCGTCGAGCCGCCGTTTCCGGAGGCGTACCGCGTCGACCTTCGGGAATCGGCGGGCTCCGGCAGTTGGCGCTTCCGCGCGGAACCGATCCGCGACGTGGCGCCGGTGAGCGGCGTCGCCGACCTCGGGACGATCGTGTGGAGGCGGACGCCGCCGTTCTGCGGCGGGCGCGTGGTCGGCCCCGACGGCCGGCCGGTTCCGGGCGCGACGGTGCGCTTTTTCCGCGACGCCGGCGCGTGGATCCCCGACGCGCCGCACGACGGCGTGAAGACCGACGCCCAAGGTCGCTTCCTCATGCCGGCGCTCACGCCGCCGCGGCCGGAGCCCGAGTCCCGTCGCGCGGTCGCCGCCGCGGCGAAGCACCTCGCGTCCGTCGAACCGGTGGTCTTCCAGCCCGGCGCGCTCGACGTCGTCGTAGGGCTCGAGCCGTGCGGCGACCTGTCCGGCTCGTACCGCATCGGGGGGCCGAAGGCCGCGGGCGTCGGGCACGTCAAGGCGGAGGACGCCGTGTCGGTCGTCTTCCTCGGACCTTCGGCGGAAGGCTCGCCCTGGCTCCGGAAGGTCGACGACGAGGCCTACGTGGCGGAGTTCCACGTCCCCGGATGGGTTCGCGCCACGCACCTCCGTCCCGGAAGGTTGCGCGTGGAGTTCCGGCGCCGCGGGTTCGCGACGCCGCTGCACGTCGTCGACGGCGTCGAAATCCGCGCAGGGGAAGTTTGCCGCGATCCGCGGCTCCAGGACGTCGACCTGTCGGCGGCCCTCGGTCGCGTCGTCGTGACGGTGACCGACGAGGCCGGTCGGCCGCTCGACGGCGCGGAGATCCACGTGCTCGGCCCGGACGGCGATTGGCGCCGCGACGCCGCCGGCTCGGACGGTCGCGTGCAGGCGGACCTCGCGGGAGCGACGGACGTCTGGGCGACGGCGAAGTCACGTCGTCCTCGGCGCGTCCGCGGCGTTACGGCCGGCATGGAGGTCCGCCTCGAATCCGCCCTGACCTGCACCGCGACCGTGCGCGTCGCAGGCGACGCGCTCCCGACGCACGACGGCTACGAACTGACGCTCGCCCTGCACTGGTCCGGAGAGACGCTCGAGGAGGCGATCGCCGACCGCGGCGCCGCCCGCCACCCTCTGCACCCGGCCGGGCGGTGGAGTCCGCCCGCGCTCATGAAACTCGACGGGTCGCGGACCGCCGTCTTCCGACTCTCCGCGCACGGCGTGTACGAAGTCGTCGCGATGTGGTCGAAGGAAACGACGACGTCCCTCGTTCAAACGACGCACAAGACCTGGCTTTCCGCCCCCGAAGGCGCGGCGACGGCCGAGACGACCCTCACGCTCACCGCCGCCGATCTCGAACGCTCGACGCCGAGGGACCGGTGATGCGGGGCGTCATGATCGTGGCGATCGCACTCGCCGCCGTCGTCGGCGGGGCCGTGTGGTGTGCTTCTCGAAGTTCGTCGGCGGCGTCCGGTCGCCGCGTCGATGCTCCGGCATGGAATCCTTCCGCAGCAGACGGCGCCGGTGCGCCGTCGACCGCGACGACGATCGCGCCGCCTGCCGATCCCGCCACTCTGCCCGCGGCGCCGTTCGCCGACGCGGCCGCGCCGGGGACGCTCCGCATCCGGGTGGTCGCCGCCGACGGCGTCACGGCCGTCGCGGGGGCGCGCGTCGAGGTCTACCTTGAGGAGGCCGATGCGCACGATGCGCCGCCGGGCGTTTGGCGCGAGCTCGACGTCCCGGCCTGGAGCGGGGTCGCCGACCGCGAAGGCCGCGCCGCCTGGGAGACGCCGCCGGCGGCGCGCGTCCGTGTGGCGGCGACGCATGGCCGCGCCCGCGGGGAGGCTTCGTTCGACCTCCGGACCGACGCCGGAGCGCAGCGCACGGTGGTCCTGCGTCCCGCCGTCGAAGTCGTCGCCGTGCGGGCGAGCGGGGCGCCCGCCGCCGGCCTCGCGTTGACGGGGGCGACGACGGACGCCGCCGCGCGTCCCCGTCGCCTCGGAGTCACCGGCCCCGACGGGCGCGCCATCGTGACGCCGCCCGGCGAAGGCGCCGCGTGGACGCTCGGCGCCGAAGTCGCCGGGGCGGAGTCCGAGTCCGTCTCGCGGCGCGTCGAGCCGTCGGCGACGACCGCGGCGCTCACGCTTCCTCCGGCGGGACGGCTCACGATCCGCGCCGTCGCTCCGGGCGGCGCGGTCGCGGCGGACGGCCGATCGATGTTCGCGCTGGAACGGGCGCCGGGCCGCACGACGCCGCCGGACTCCGCCGCGTACGACGGTTGGCGCCTCGCCGCGTTCGGCGAGTTGCGCGCGGGCGTCGCCGTGCTGCCGTACGTCGCGGCGGGCGGCGTCTTCCGCGCCCGCGTCGTCTCCGCCGAGGAAAGGCGGCGCCCCGGGACCGCGGTCGGATTCGGTCCGACGCAGGACGCCGCGTCGGCGACGCTCGACGTCCCGTGCTGCGGACCGTCCCTGCTCGCGACGGGACGGCTGCGATACGACGACGGAAACTCGGTCGAAGCCCGCGAGGCGTTTTTCGCCGCGGTGCCGGCGACCACGAGCGACGGAACCGTCTTCGGCGACGAGGTGTGGACGCAGGCGACGCTCGGCCCGGACGGCGCCTTCCGCGCGACCCTCGACGCGGGGCTCGAGCCGCCGTTTCCCGTCGCGGTCAGGCTCTTCGCCGGAAGCGGCGCGGTCGGCGACGACGGTTCGATCCGCCGCGAGATCCCGGCGCCCGCGCCGCGGGACGGCGTCGTCGACCTCGGCGACGTGGTCTTCCCGCGGTCGGTGCGCCTGTGCGCGGGAACGGTGGTCGATCCGGAAGGGACGCCGGTCGCCGGTGCGGGCGTGGAGATCGTGCGGCCCTTCAGCGACGGTTGGCGGACCTACCTCCGCGTCCGGGCCGCGACGACGGACGCGCAAGGTCGTTTCGACCTTCGCGTCGGCCGCGAGACCGCCGCCCAGGTCCCTCCGGAGGCGCGCGTCGGCGTCGCGGCGGGGTCCTGTTTCGGCGACGGCCCGCAGCCCTTCGCACGCGGCGCGGACGACGTGCGGCTGATCGCGCGACCCGCGGGTGCGCTCGCGGGGTCGTACGTCCTCGCGTCGACGCCCGGAGACGCCGCACGCGATCGGTCGGCGTATACGGCCTTCGAGGTGTGGCTCGTCGGCCCGCCGGCGACGCCGCGACTTCCATGGGAAGGCTTGCAGGGTGACCGTCTGCAAGTCCAGACGACCGGCGAGCTCTTCTTTATGGACGGACTCGCGCCAGGCGTCGCACGCATCGAGTTCCTCCGACCGGGCGCGGAGGCCCCGACGCACGTCGTCGACGGCGTCGTCATCAGGGCGGGCGAGACCTGCCGCGATCCGCGGCTGCAGGACGTCGACCTCTCGGCGTCGTTCGCGGTGCGCACGGTGATCGTGAAGGATGAGACGGGCCGCCCGATCCCCGGCGCGCGAGTTCACCTCCTCGCGGACGCCGGATGGCTGCCTGCATTCGTCGCGGGGCGCGACGGCCGAGCGACGGTCGTCATCGATCGGGCGCGGGTCGATGCGCCGCCCGCAGGGTGCGTCACGGCGGCGGGGAGGATCGGCGTCGAGCTCGGGCCGCTGGCCGAGGATCGGACGGTCGTCCTGAGTGCGGCCGCGGCCAGGAGGGTGACGGTCCGCCTCCCGCGGGACGCCCCGGTATCGAAGATCCGCACGCGCTCGGGGTTTCGTTGCGGTGGATCGGCGCGGCGCCGGGCGTCGCGCGAACCTGGGACCCCTCGCATCCGTTCAACGGCGAGCGCGACGCGCAGGGGCGCTTCGGGGCGGACCGGCGCGTCGTGATGGAGGTCTTCCAACCCGGCGTCTATCTCGCGGTGCCGCTGGCGATCGTGCGCACGGCGGACGGCGGAATCTCCCGCGCGCTGGAGAAATGGGCGCCGACGGTCGTCGTGAACGCCGAGTCGACGACGGTCGAAGTCGACCTGCCGGTCGACGCCGACCTCGTGAAAGCCGTCAAGGAGCTGTCGCCGTGACCGCAAGCGCGCGCGCCTTCGAGCTCAAGTCGTCCGACCGCCGCGCCGGAGCGGACGCGCGACCGTCGGCTCTCCGCTGCGCGTCGGGGGTCGCCGCGCTTGCGTACTTCGCGGGCGCGTGCCGCGCCGCGCCCCCGCAAGCGCCCGAGAGCGCCCCGTCGCCGCACATGGAAGTCCGCGCGATCACGTTCCGCGGCGAACCGCTCGCGGGGGCGCGGATCGAGCTCGCGACGCGGACCGTCGGGACCGGCGATCTCGACCTCGACGCCGCCGCGCCCGCGACGGGCGGCGAGCGCCGTGAAGCGACGGCGGACTCGGACGGCGTCGTCCGTTTCCCGGCGCCGTCGGGAGTCTTCCATCTGCGGGCCGTGCACGGCGCGCTCGGCGCCGACGGGGGGTTCGCGCCGTCGTCGCCCGCGCCGACCGTAGGGCGCCGCACGCTCGTGCTGCGTCCGTATCTGAAGATCGCCGTCCGACGCCGTAACGGGCATCCGGCGGCGGGCGTCGTGGTGAAGGAGCTGCGCGACGGGCGCGCCCCGATCGAGGTCGGACGCACGGGGCCCGACGGCGATCTCCTGGCGCCTTACGACGATCCTCAAAGTCCGCGCACTTTCGTCCCATGGTTCGTCGGCGCCTCCGAACAGGACGCGCTTCCCTCGGCCTCCGACGGAGCGCTTCTGCTCCCGCCCATGCGCCGGGTGATCGTGCACGCCGTCGACGCCGACGGCCGTCCGTTGACGGACGCCGGGGAAGTCGGCCTTCAGGAGGCGTGGGTGCGGAAAGCGCGGTCCGAGCGCGCGAACGCCCGCGCCGCGGACGACCTCGGCGTCTTCGCTCGAGCGCCTTTGCGGGAGGGCCGCGCCGAGTTCCCGTACGTCGCCGCGTCGGCGGACCTCGCGGCCGTCGTCACGACGCGGGGCGACGACGGCGTGCGCGGCGAGGTCGCGATCCCTCCGTCCGCCGAAGGCGCCGTCGACGCGGCGACCGCCGTCTGCGACGACGGCCCGCCGACGCTCGTCGCGCGGTTCGTCGACGCCGAAGGCCGTCCTCTCGGCGGCGTCGCGCCGGAGCTTCTTCTGAGGCGGCGCGGCGCGCACGACGCCGCCCCGGTACACGGCGTCGCGACGCTCGCCGCCGACGCGGAAGGCCGCATGCGGCGGACGCTGCGGCGGAGCGTCGCCTTCGCGGACGGCGACGTGTGGCGCTTCCGCCTCGGAGCGCGCGGGCTGCAGGGCGCGGCCGTCGCTCGGGCGCCGATGCGGGGCGTCTGCGACCTCGGCGACGTGACGTTGGCCCCTCCCGCGCCGCTGGCGGCGGGCGCGGTCGTCGACACGGCGCGCGCGCCGGTCGCGGGCGCCGTCGTCCGCGTCCTCGCCGAGCGCGACGGCCGACTCGCGGTCGTCGCCTCCGCGACGACCGACGCCGACGGCCGCTTCGCCGCCTTCGACGACGACGACCGCGCGCCCGACGACGCGTTCCGGCTCGACGCGCGCCTCCGGTCGGACCTTTACGCGCGGGAGCTGGTCTCCGTCGCGCGCGGCGCGAACGACGTCCGCGTGGATCTCGTCGAACCGGGCTCGCTGGCCGGCGAGATCGTCCTCGATCCCGCGGCGTTCCCCGACGCGTCGCGCACGCTCGAGCTGGACGTGCGTTTCGTGAACGAGTTCGCGCGCATCGACGACCCCGAGCGCGCCTGGCCCGCGACCCCCGTCGTCCCGACGTCGCGCGGCGCCTTCGTCTTTCCGCGGCTCCGCGCCGGCGTCGGCCGTCTCGTCGCGACCTTGCCGCGCCACGACGAACCGCTGGCGACCGTCGACGACGTCCGCGTCCTGCCCGGCCCGCCGACGCGCGACCCGCGATGCGCGCCTCTCG
>DASPNK010000073.1:0-2174 GCA_035626575.1 Planctomycetota bacterium
GGCGACGGTCCTCAAGCTCGTCCTGACCCACGACCCCTTCTCGGGCTGAGCGAAGGAGCCCGACTGCCATGGCGGAACCCTCGATCATCATCGTCGGCGGCGGACTGGCCGGCCTCATGGCCGCGATCCGCGTCGCCGAGAAGGGCGGCAAGGTGTCGCTCTTCTCCGTCGTCCCGGTCAAGCGTTCGCACTCGGTGTGCGCGCAGGGCGGGATCAACGGCGCGGTCAACACCAAGGGCGAGGGCGATTCCCCGCTCATCCACTTCGACGACTCGGTGTACGGCGGCGACTTCCTCGCCAACCAGCCGCCGGTGAAGGCGATGACCGCGGCGGCGCCGCGCATCATCTACCTGCTCGACCGCATGGGCGTGCCGTTCAACCGAACGCCCGAAGGCCTGCTTGATTTCCGGCGCTTCGGCGGCACGCTGCACCACCGCACCGCGTTCGCCGGCGCGACCACCGGCCAGCAGCTGCTCTACGCTCTCGACGAGCAGGTGCGCCGCTACGAGGCGGAGGGGCGCGTCGAGAAGTTCGAGAGCTGGGAGTACCTCTCCGCGGTCCTCGACGACGACGGCCGCGCGCGCGGCATCGTGGCGCAGAATCTCGCCACGATGGAGGTGCGCGGGTTCCGCGGCGACGCGGTGATCCTCGCCACCGGCGGCCCCGGGCGCCTCTTCGGCCGCAGCACGAACTCCACCATCTGCACCGGCTTCGCCGCCGCGTCGCTCTACCGCCAGGGCGCGAAGTACGCGAACGGCGAGTTCATCCAGATCCATCCCACCGCGATCCCCGCCGAAGACAAGCTGCGCCTGATGTCGGAATCGGCGCGCGGCGAAGGCGGCCGCGTGTGGGTGCCGCGGAAGAAGGGCGACGTCCGTCCGCCGGAGGCGATCCCCGAATCCGAGCGCTGGTACTTCCTCGAAGAGAAGTACCCCAAGTACGGCAACCTCGTCCCGCGCGACATCGCGTCGCGCGAAATCCACCGGATGTGCTTCGACCTCGGCATGGGCCTCGGCGGAGGGGCGCGGGTCTATCTCGACCTCACGCACAAGCCGAAGGAGGTGCTCGACAAGAAGCTCGGCGGGATCCTCGAGATCTACGAGAAGTTCGTGGGCGTCGATCCGCGCCACGTGCCGATGCAGATCTTCCCGGCGGTGCACTATTCGATGGGCGGACTGTGGTGCGGGTATACCGTCGACGCCCACGGCGAGATGGAGCTGCATCACCCGAAGCTGCACATGACGAACCTCGAAGGCGTCTACGCCGCCGGCGAGGTCGACTACCAGTACCACGGCGCCAACCGCCTCGGCGCCAACTCGCTGGTGTCGTGCATCTTCTCCGGCGAGTGCTCCGGCAACGCCTCGCTCGCCTACGTCAAGAGCCTGAAGGCGTCGTGCGAGTCCGTGCCGCAGGCGGTCTACGACCGCGAGGTGGCGCGGCAGAACGACGAGCTGCGCGACATCGCCTCGCAGTCGGGCGGCGAGAACCCCTACCAGGTCGCCGACGAGCTGGGCGTCCTGATGACGGCGGAGTGCACCATCGTGCGCACCAACGCCGGGCTGGCCGCGACGCTGAAGAAGCTCGACGTCTTCGCCGAACGCGCGCGGCGCGCGACGCCGACGGATCCGGGCGGCTGGTCGAACCAGTCGATCCGGTTCTGCCATCAGCTCCGCCGCCTGGTCGACCTGGGCAAGATCGTCGCCGCCGGCGCCCTCGCCCGCGACGAGAGCCGCGGGGCCCACTACAAGCCCGAGTTCGAGGCGCGCGACGACGAGCGTTTCCTCAAGACCACCCTCGCGACGTACGACCCGACGTCCGACGGCCCGAAGCTGTCGTACGAAGACGTCGACGTGCGCTTCATCAAGCCGCGCCCGCGCACCTACGGCGCGGTGTCGTCCTGAACGCGGAGACCTGACCATGGCCCATGACGCGACTCCCGCCGCCGGCGTCGGACGCAGGACCATCCGCCTCAAGATCAAGCGGCAGGACGGTCCGACGTCCCCGGCCTACTGGCAGGACTTCGAGATCCCTTACAAGCCGTCGATGAACGTCATCTCCTGCCTGTTGGAGATCCAGAAGCGTCCCGCCACGACGTCCGGGCAGGGCGTGGCGCCGCCGACGTGGGACCAGGCGTGCCTCGAGGAGGTGTGCGGCTCCTGCACGATGGTGATCAA
>DASPNK010000074.1:0-3768 GCA_035626575.1 Planctomycetota bacterium
GCCGGCGGCGTCGGGTCGGGCGCGGGCCGCGCGCCGGGGCGCGGTTCGGGCGACGGCGCAGGCGACGGCGCCGGGCGTTGCGGACGCCGCATGCCGCCGTCGTCGTCCCGCGGGCGGGGCGGCGTCGGGCGCGGAGGCGCGGGACGCGGAGCGGGCGTCGGCGCAGGAGCGGGTGTCGGGGTGGGACGCGGAGCCGGCGGCGCCGGCGTGGGGCGCGGCGAGGGACGACGCGGCGTCTGCGGACGCGGCGGCTCCTCCTGCTGGACCGCCGCGGCGGCGCCGAAACCAGGCGCCGGAGCGGCGAAGGCGAAGGTCGCGAGAGCGAGCGACGCCAGAGAGATCGACCGGATGTTCATGACGTTCCTTCGCCGGCCTGAAAGCGGCGCCTCGCGAACGAGGACGGCGGCGAAGCGCGGGTATTTAAGCACCGGCCGTGCCGGGAATCCTGCGGCGGAGACGTCGACGGAAGCCGCGGCGGGGCTTGAGGGAAGAGTTTGCGCTTCCTCCGGCCGGCGCGATCCGTCCCCGCCCGACGGCGGGGGGTCGCCGGGGGAGGACACGGCCGAGGGCGTCAGGGATTCGTGAGATGGAGGCGCATCACGCCTGCGACCGGGACGCCGCCGCGCTGCTCGAGGCGGAACGCCCAGAGGCGCTGCCGCGCGCGGTCGGGCGGGGCGACCGCGGCCTTCAGCCCGACGAAGGTCGGGCGCAGCGCGGGCGGCGCCGGGCGCCAGCGGGCGGGCGCGGTCCACGGCTCGAAGGCGGCGGCCGTGCGCGGCAGTTGCAGCGTGACCCCGTCGGGCGGAAGGGGCGCGTCGGCGGTCAGCACGGGCGTCTCGTCGCCCAGGCCTTCGAGCGACACGCGGCCCGCGGCGCCGACCGCGCCCACGAGCGAGCCGGCGACGCCGCGTCCGGAACGTCCGGTTTCGAAAGCGACCGCGGCGCGCCGGGGCGGCGCGTTGGGTCGCAGTTCGGCCAGACCCGCCGTCAGCCCGGGCGCCGTGAAACGAGCCGTCGACGCATGCTCGAGGCGCGGATCGACGGTGAAACGCGTCTCGACGCCGCTTTCGGCGCCGAGGGCCGCGACGTGGCGGAGGCGCGCCGCCGCGGCGTCGCCGAGCCGCGCGCCGTGATGGATCGACAGGCGTCGAGGGCCGGGCGGGACGTCGTCGAAGTCTTCGGGAACCCAACCTTCGCCGGACAGGACGAGTTGCAGCACCGGAAACGCGGGCGCGAGGTCGCGCAACTCGCCGGGGTGGAACGACGACGCGGGCTCGCCGGCGATCAGCACGCGCCGCGACGGATCGACGGGCGCCGCGCGCTGCGCCGCGACCATCAGCGCGACCAGGCGGCCGATCTGCGCGCCCCGCGGTTCGGAGACCGGCGGCGCCCGCTGCAGCCATGCGGCGGAGAACACCGGCGCCAGGATCGCCGCGCCCGCCTCCAGCAGCTCGCCGTAGCGCCCGCGCAGCTCCGTCTCCTCGGGGCCGTAGGGGCCGGCGAGCGCGACGACCGCCAGCGGATACCCGCCCGGGGGCGGCGCGCGGCGCGGCGTGATCAGCGTCGCCGCGAGCGGCGGGTCGACGCCGGGCACGCGCACGACCCGCGCGCCCGAGGCGCCGTCGAACCGCGGCGACGCCCACTCCGCCAGCACGGCGGGCGACTCGGCGGCGAGCACTTCGCAGAGCAGCTCGGCTTCGGCGTCGCCCGCGGTGAGGAAACGCTCGAAGACGTCGCGCGGCCCCGCGGGAGTCTGCGCCGCCGCGACGCCTGCGGCGACGCAAGCGACCGCGAGGAGGCCGACGAGCGGCGCGAGGGGAACCGCGCCGCGTCCGATCACCTGGCGGCGAGCGCGGCGCGCCACGCGTTCACGTCGTCGCCGAGCTTGCGGCCGGTGATGCGCCGGAGCGCCGAGAAGTACACGCGCCGCTCCATGACGATCGCCACGACGCCGACGTCGAGGACCGTGCCGTCCTGCACGACGTCGACGACCGGATCGGCGATGACGGCGCCCTGCGCGACCTCGACGTCGAAGTCCTTCACGTACGCCCGCTGCGTGACGACGGCGATATGCGAGCGCGGCGGGCGCCCGTCGGACGATGCGGCGGCCAGCAGCGGCTCGACCGCCTCGGCCATCCCCAGCTCGCCGAGCGCCTCGGCCGCCGTCATGCGCACGGCCTGCTCCGCATGGGCGAGGTTCTTCGCATAGAGCTGCACGAAGACCGGATCGTTCGTGCCGCGCAGCGCGCGCACCGCTTCGCGTCGCACCGGCGGCGAGCGGTCGACCAGCCCGGCGCGGTACAGCGGCTTGATCCGCTCGGGCTCGTAGCGGAGGTCGGCCAGCACCTGCGCCGCGGCCCACCGCACGGACGACGTCGGGGCTTTCATCGCCTTCAATGCGGGACGGAGCAGCGATTCGGCCTTCCGACCTTTGCACTTCGCGACGACCATCGCCGCGCCGACCCAGTCCGCCGCGCCGTTCTCGAACCAGGCGGCGACGACCTTGGAGTCGGACGCTTCCGGGCCCGCTTCGAACGGATGGAGGCGGAACGTCGCGGCCCATGACGCGGCGAGGCCGCGCGCGCCGGCGTGGTCGGCGTCGTGCTGCAGCACGCGGTTGACGTGCGCGCGCGCGGCGGTCCAGAGACCGCGGCCGGCGGCGGCGCGCCCCGCCGCCCACTGGCCGGCGACGTTGTCGGGATGCAGGCCTTCGACCGTCGCCGCGAACGCGGTCGCTTCGGCCGTGATCGGCGCCGTCGACGCCACCTGCGCTTTGGCGACGACCACGTCGCCGAGCGCGGTCGCGAGGACCACGCCTTCCTGCGACGTGCGACGCCGCGCTTCGTGGCGCGCGCCGGACTCGAGGACGACGTGTTCGACGCCCTGCGCGCCGACGGGGGATGCGGACCCGGCGCACACGCACGCCAGGGCGGTCAGAATGACGCTTCGTTGCATGACGCCTCGCTCCGAGGACACGTCGCCGGCCGGGCCCGGACCAGCGAGCAATCACGGTACCAGACGCGACTTCCCGCGCGGTTCGCCGCGCCGGCGCGCGTCCCGGCGACGGCGCTCGCGCGCCCCGGCGCCCGTTCCGGGGGACGACGGAGGCGGCTAACGTCCCCGCCGTTGGGCGCTTCGCCCGTCGGCGGCCCCGACGGTTTTTTCCAGCGCGCGAAAGGACCGGGGGATGCGGTCGACCGACACGTCGGTGGTCATCGTCGGAGGCGGGGCTGCCGGCATCACGGCAGCCCTCGGGCTGGCGCGACGCAAGGTCCGCACGATCGTCGTCGAAGGCGCGCCCTACCCGGGCGCGGAGAACTGGTCCGGCGCGGTTTATTTCTGCGAGAACCTGGTCCGGCCTGAGATCCTCGGTCCGGGCGCGCTGGAGACCGCCGCGGTCGAGCGCCGCGTGGTCAAGCGCGGACTCCTCGCGTGCGACGGGCGCGTCGCGGTCGGCGCCTCGGTCCGGTCCCGGGCGGCGTTCGAGCACTGCTACACGGTCCTCCGGCCGACGTTCGACCACGACCTCGCCGCACGCGCGCGCCTGCTCGGCGCCGAGATCCTGAGCGGGACGACGGCGCTGGCCCTGATCCGGGACGGCGACCGCGTGCTCGGCGTCCTCACCGACCGCGGCCCGATCTACGCCGACCTCGTCTTCCTCGCCGAGGGCGACGCGTCGCAGCTCGTGACGCGCGAAGGGCTGGAAACCGTCGCCGCGGCGCCGGGACGGCCCGCGCAGCCGGAGTTCCTTCAGGGAATCAAAGAGGT
>DASPNK010000075.1:0-4269 GCA_035626575.1 Planctomycetota bacterium
GCCGACGCGAGCGCGTCCGCGCGGGACGCGACGACGCGGTAGACGCCGTCGTCGAGGCCGCCGACGCGGAACGTCCCGTCGGGTCCTGCGACCGCCGAGTACGAACGGCCGACCGTCGCCGGAGAGAGCGCACGGCCGGCGGCGCCGCCGCCGGCCCCGGCGACCGCGACGCGCCGCACCGCCCGCCGCGGACCGTCCACGGCGACCGCCGGCGCGGCGTCCTCCTCGGGCGTCGCCACCGTCACCATCGCGCCCGCGGCGGGCGCGCCGTCGGGGCCGCGCACGACGCCGGTCACGGCGCGCTCGGCCTTCAGCGTCACGTCCGCGCGCACGCGCTCGCCGCTCGGCGGACGCACGCCGTCGACGCGGTTCGACGCGAAGCCGGGCGCGTCGACCAGGACCGACGCCTCGCGGAAGGGCGCTTCCGGCGCGTAGTACCAGCCCGGGCCGGGCGCCTCCCCCAACGCCTGCGCCGCCTCGGCGCCGTAGAGGACGCGCGCCGGCGCACGGCCCGGCGCGGCGACCACCTTGGCCGCGCCGAAGGTCATGAACGACGTCGCGTCGGCGCGCACGACCGACGCCTTGAAGTCGGCGACCGGCTCGCCGCGCTCGTCGACGACGCGGCCGTAGACGCCGCCCACCGTGTCGAGCGTCAACACGGCGGGGTCGCCGCCCGGGGACGCCGACGCGCTCGCCGCGAGATAGCCCTGGCGCCGCGCGACGAGGCGGTAGCCGCCGTCGCGGAGGCCGCGCAGCACGAAGCGGCCGCGATCGTCGGCGGTCGCCGTCCGGTCGGGATCGGCCGCCTCGCCGAAGGTCGTCGCCTCGCGGTCGGCGCGCACGCGGGCGCCCGCGACGGGATCTCCGCGGCGGTCGCGGACCACGCCTTCGAGGGTCCGGCCGTCGACGAGCGCGAAGTCGACGTCGAGGGTCGTCTGGCCGGGAATCACGCGCACGCCCGACCGCGCGGCGAGCGGACGATCGTCGCTCCACGCTTCGATCTCGGCCTCGCCTTCGGCCAACCCGCGCAGCACGTAGCGGCCGGCCGCGTCGGCGACGACCTGCCGGGCGGCGTCGGGGTCGCGCGCCGCGCCCCATCGCGGGAGTCTGGCGGCGGTCGAGGCCGGCGCGCCCGACACGCGAGCGCCGGCCACCGGCGCGCCGCGCTCGTCGCGCACGGTTCCCGACACCGCACCGCCGCGCCGGGCGACGAGATCGCCGAGGTCGACGGCGCCGTCGGCCGGCATCGCGAAGACCAGCAGCGCGTCGGCCAGCGTCGCCGATCGCGCGCGCGCCACGGCCTCTTCGGCGCGTCGCGGAACGTCGAGCGTGAAGCGCCCGTCGGCGCCGGTGGTCGTCTCGGGCGGCGCGCCGCCGTCGTCGAAGACGCCGACGCCCGGACGCACGCGGACCGCGGCGTCGGCGACGGGCTTGCCGTCCTCGGTCGTGACGCGACCGGTCACGCGCACGACGCGCCCGACGGACGCGGCGGGCGCGGCGTCGACGTCGTCGAAGCGCTCCCGTTCCGGGGCGAACGGCGTCGCGGCGATCGGCGCGCTCGACGGCGTCGGCGACGCCGCGGGCTCGACCGTCGGACCGCGCGACGCGGCGGTTGGCCCCTGAACCACGACCGACTCCGGCGCTTTCGGCGGCGGAGCTTCGTCTCCGCCGAGCGCGAACCAGGCCGTCGCCAACACCGCGGCGCTCAACGCCGCCGCCACCGCCGCTTTTTTCGCCATGATCAGGCCTCCGAGCATCGCGCCCGACCAGATCCCCCCGCCCGCCGCCGCGCTTCCTGCGACCGCCGAGGTCGTCGCCGCGGCGCCCGCGGCCGCGACCGCCGCCGCGGGCCACGCGGGGAACGCCAGCGGAAGCAGCGCCGCCGTCCACGAGCCGCGGTCGCCGTACGCGGCGTCGAGCGCGCCGCGCAGCTTCTCCAGCGCGCGATGCAGCCGCGTGCGGACCGTGGCCGCGGGCACGCCGAGCCGCGCCGCGATCTCGGCGGCCTCCAGCCCGTCGTAGAAGCGGCACAACACGACGTCGCGGAACGGCGGGTCGAGCGCCAGCACGGCGTCGTACACCGCCCTGAGGCGTCGCTCGCGGTCTTCGACCTCGAGCGCGTCCGCGGCGACCACGGCCTCCGGCCGCGCCGCCGCCGTTTCACGTCGCTCGCGCCGTCCTTCCGACCGCAGGATGCGCAGCGCGGCGTTGCGCGCGACGCGCCGCAGCCAGGCCGCAAGTCCGTTCTCCCGCGGGGGTCGGCGGAGCGCGGCCAGCCAGGTCTCCTGCGTCGCGTCGTCCGCGTCGGCCCCGGCGACCAGGTTCGCCGCCACGTTCCGCACGAAGCGGCCGTGGCGCAGCAGGTCGCCCGCGAGGGCGTCGGCGGAGACGGAAGCGGGCTCGTTCATGGGGGTCCGGTCTACGGTCTTACATCCCGCCGACTCCGGAGCGTTCCCGGCGGCCGGAGAAAACGGAGCGACCCGACGGACGCCGTCGCGCATAAGCTCTCGGCCGTGGACGCCTCGGGAACGTCGTCGTTCGACGCCGACCGGAACGCCGGTGCGGTCGCGCCGTGGGCGCTCGCGGCGATGGTCGCGCTGTCGATCGCCTACCTCCGTGCGGCGGGGCGGCCCTCCCGCGCCGGCGCCGGCCTGAGCGCCGCGGCGGCGCCGGAGGCGTCCGACCGCGCGCTCCGCGGCAGCGTCGTAGGTCCGGGCGGCGCACCGATCCGAGGCGCGGTCGTCCGCGTCGTCCTCCGCGGCCGAGACGACCCGGGCGTCGACGTCTTCGACCGCGCGCCGCGCCGCGCGCCGGTCGCCGTGACGACGTCCTCGACCGGCGCCTTCGCGTTCCCTCCGTCGCACTTTGAAAAAGGCTTCGTCGAGATCCGCGCCTCGGCGCCGGGTCTCGCGGCGACGACGCGCACCCTTTGGACGGACCCGGATGCGCCGGCGCCGTTCCTCGTCCTCCGGCTTGAACGGGCGTCGGACGTGACCGGCGTCGTCGTCGATCACGACGGCGCGCCGATTCCAGGCGTCGTGATCGTCGCCGACGACGGCGACGAGACGGGCGCGACGTCGGACGCCTGCGGGCGCTTTTTGCTCCGCGACGTGCCGGGAGCAAGTCCGTGGCGCAGATACCGCGTGCGCATGGGGACGCGTCGAGGCGACGTCGAGACGCCGTCGACCGTCGATCGGCTCACTCTCCGCGTCGCCCGCGGCGCTCCGATCTCCGTGCGGATCGCGGACGAGGCGGTTGCGCCGATCGCGGGCGCGGAGGTGATGGCGTTCGTCGACGGGTTCCGACGTCGGTTCGCGCGGCCGGCCCATGGGACCGGAGAGGTCGTGGTCCGTCTCGACGACGTGGCGCGCACCGACCGCGAAGGACGCTGCGCCGCGGCCGCGCCGAGTCTCCGCGACCTCGAGGTGGGCGTCGCGGCGCCGGGGTTCGAGACGAAGTGCCGGTTCGTCGATCCGAAGCGCGCGGCGCCGGAGGACTTCGTCCTGCCGCGCGACGTGCGCGAGCCGCCGCGCGCCGTCGCTTTCGGAAGCGGTCTTGCGCTTCCCGGGCTCGAGGTCGTTCGCCCCGGTTGGCTTCGGGCCTGGCGGACGCCGAGCCGAGAAGAAACGTCGGCTTGGTTCGACGCCGCGTTCGCCGGCGACGCCGTCCTCGGATCCGCCGCGCCCGAGGCCCTGGCGACGGTCGAGATCTGTCGCGGCGCCGACGTCGAGGGGCTCGTGCTCCGGACCGACGGGACGGCCGTCGCGGGCGCGCGGGTGGACGTCCGCCCGCGGCGCGACGACGCAGCCCATCCGACGCGTTCCGGCCTCGGCGTCGCGCTCGAGCCCGAGGCGACGTCGGCCGCGACCGACGCCCGCGGACGGTTCCGGCTGCGAGGTCTCCCGCGGGACTTCGTCCGCATCGACGTCCACGACGAGCGCGACGACGCCCGCGCGTCCAAGCGCCTCGATCTGTCGCTGCAGGTTCCGGCGTCGGTCGTGTTCGCGCCGAGACGGGCCGCACCGCCACCGGCCGACGACGGACCCGGCGACCTCCCCGGCGGCCTCTGACGCTGCGGGCCGCCCGGGCCGCGGCGTGCGTTCGCTCCCGTCGGCGGGGGTCGATAGGATCCCGGCATGCGAGGACGAGCCGCCTGGGTCGTGGGCGTATTGACGGTCGCGGCCGCGGCGGGCGCGGCGTGGTGGATTACGCGCGACGACGCCCCCGTCGAGCGTGCGACGTTCGACGTCGATGCGGCGGCGCCGGTCG
>DASPNK010000076.1:0-5109 GCA_035626575.1 Planctomycetota bacterium
GCGCCGAGGGTCGCAGGGCTCGCCGACGTCGCTCGGCCGAACATCGTACGGAGCGCAGTTCCTCCGCACGCGAAGCGCGCGGAGGTACTGCCGCGGTCGACGTCGGCAAACCCTGCGACACCGCCGCCGCCGATCGGCGACGGTCGGTTTTTCGCTACGTAGTTCCGCCGACGCCGGCCGCCGCTCCGCGAAGCAGGGCCGCCGCGCGCTTCGCGTGCGACGGTCCTGCGCTCCTTGACGTCTCGCCTACCGCCCCGCGTCGTCGGCGGGGGCGGAATCCGGGGCCGGCGGCGGCTCCGCGTCCTCGATCGGGATGAGTCGCGGGCGGGAGTCGGAGACCAGGCCGCGCTCGACGAGGTAGGAGCGGCGTTCGAGGGCGACGACGGTGTCTTCGGCGAGTTCGGCGGCCAGCTCGGCGCGGGCGGAGCCGAGGTTTTCGCCGCGGCCGAAGATCGCCTCCGATCGGCGGCGGACGTCGAAGCGGTCGAGGATCGCGCCGGTCTTCGCGTCGCGAAGGACGATCTCGACGCGGCCGACGAGGCCCTCCTCCAGCACTTCGTCGCGCCGGCCTTCGACCAGCGGCGTGCGGCGAAGGTCCGTGATGCGCGCCTCGAGGATCAGGTCGGCGTCGCGCGGCTCGCGGATCTCCACCCCGACGCGGCGGATCAGCTCGACGGTGAGGCGGCGCGTGTAGACGAACTCGTCCTGCCGGTAGAAGGTGTCGTTGCCCGCCATCGAGACGGCGACGCGCGTCGCGCCTCCGGGCAGCAGCGAGCCGGTCTGATAGCCGCAGCCGGCCGCGACGAGGATGCACGGCGCGAAGACCGCGCGGGCGAACGCCGCGCGACGCGACCGTCGCTCCGTCGTCGTCGCCATCGCCGTCAGCGCCCGGCGGGCGCCGTCTCCGGACGCGACGCGGGCGCCTCGGCGGCCGCCTCGCGCCGCTCGCGCTCCAGCGCCTCCGCGTCGCCCTCGGTCGGCTCCGCGCCGGCCACCTCGGCGTACCGCGCGCGGGCGCGCGCCGCCGCCTCGGACTGCGGCCACGACTTGATGAGCTTCAGGTAGTAGTAGCGGGCCGAGTAGTCCTTGTCCTGATCCCGGTACCACTCGGCGACGTTGTACATGCGCTCGGCGGCCGTGGCGTCGAGGATCGCGAGGATGCGCTCGGCTTCCGGCCGCCACTCGCCGGCCGGGTAGTCGCGCACGTAGTCGGCGAAGCGCTGGCGCGCCTGCTCGATCACCTCGGGGTCGTAGACGTCGCCCTTCACGCGGCGATAGCGGCAATAGGCGGAGAACCAGCGCGCCGCAGGCGTCCATTCCGACGTCTTGTATTGCGTGACCAGCAGGTCGAACGACGCGGCCGCCTTGTCCCACTCCTCGTCGTCGAGGTGATAGCGCGCGATCAGCCACTCCGCGTCGTCGGCGCGCTCGGCGTTCGGGAAGGTCTCCACGAGGTACGTGAGGATCTCCACGCCCTTGGAGGTGTTGGTGAAGATGCCGAACAGCGTCGAGCGGCGGCCTTCGATGTACTCGCGCCCGGCGTCGTAGAGGCGCTCTTCGACGGTCGGGTTGCGCGGCGAAATCGGATAGTTGAGCGCGTAGGACTTGTAGGCGGAGAACGCCTCGGCGAGCTCGTCTTCGCGGTACCGCGACTCCGCGAAGAGGAACCGGCACTCCTCGTCGAACTCGGTCCCGGGATGGTCTTCGAGGAAGCTCTCGAACAGATCCCCCGCCTCCTCCCAGTCGCCCGCGGCGTACCAGGCCTTCGCCTCGTCGACGCGCGCCTTCCACGCCGCCTTTTCTTCCGGCGTCGCCTCGGTGCGCGCGCGGCGCATCACCGCGAGCCGCTCGAGTTCCTCCTCGCCCGCTTCGGAGCGGAGGAACCCCGGGAGCGACTGGTTGATGTCCCGGCTCAGGCTGCGGCAGGCCGGCAGGAAGACCACGGCGGCGAGGAGGACGGCGACGCGCGTTCGGACCATGACGCCCCTTCGGCGACGTCGACGCCGCCGCGAAAAGCCGGGCGATCCTAAGGGTCGCCTCCGGCCCGGACAAGCGAACGGCTCACCACGTGCGCTCGACGAACGGCGCCGACTTCAGCTCTTTTTCCAGAGCATGTTCGACGGTGCGTCCCAGCGTGCGTTGGAAGAAGAGCCGATCCGGCTCCGGCAACGGGACCGTCGCCGCCTCGGCGGGCGTGCACGCTTCCAGCGCGCGGAGCGTCCGACGCCGCGCCGCGGAGATCGTGACGAGTCCCGGCGTGGTCGGATCGAGGCATCGCCTGCACAGCACGCCGCCCCGCCCCGGCGAGAAGCGCACCGACGCTTCGGGCGGCGCGACGGCGTCGCAGGCGACGCAGCGGTCGAACGCCGGCGCGAATCCGGCGCGGCGCAGATAGCCGAGAGTCGTGCGCAGGACGACCGCCGCCACGCCCTCCGGCGGCGCGATCTCCAGCGCGGCGAACCCCGCGACGAAGTCGTCGAACATCGCCGGATCCGGATCGAGGTCGCGCACGCCTTCGAGAAGGAGCTCGGCGAGGTGGAACGCCGCCACGAGGCGTTCGAGGACGGACCTCAGCCCGGGGAAACCCGTCTTCACGCGGTAACGCGTGAGGAGAGACAGGCGGTCTCCCGTCTTCAGCACGACGGTCGCCTCGGCGAGCGCCGGCGCGTCGAGCGGCCCGAGCAGGTTCGGATTCGGGCGGCGCGACCCCTTGGCGAGCACGGAGACCCGGCCGTAGCGGCGCGTATACAACCGCGCGATCTGGCTGGTCTCGGAGAAGTCGAAGCGCTTGAGCACGAGCGCTTCGGTCTCGACGCCGGCGTCCTTCACGGCGGCCCTGCGCGCGGGCTCGCGCTACGCCTCGGCGGCGAGCACGCGCACGCGCCGGATGCTGCGGTCGTCGGCTTCGAGGATCTCGAACGAGACCTTGTCGTGCTCGTACGTCTCGCCGCGCTGCGGAATGCGCCCCATGCGCGAGAAGAGGAAGCCGCCGAGCGTGTCGTAGGAGTCGTCTTCGGGAAGCGAGAGCTTCAACGCCTGGTTCAGGTCGTCGATGTGCACCAGCGCCGAGACGTCGGCCTCGCGCTCGCTCTTCAGCACCATCAGATCGGGCGCCGCCGCCTCCTCCTGATCGAGCTCGTCGTGGATTTCGCCGACGATCTCCTCCACGAGGTCTTCGATCGTCACCAGCCCCGCGGTGCCGCCGTATTCGTCGAGCACGATGGCCATGTGCACCATGCCGCTCTGGAACTCTCGCAGGAGCTCCGAGATCGGCTTCGTCTCCGGCACGAAGGGCACCTGGCGCATGATGGCGCGCAGCTCGGGCTGCTCGTACGCGGGCCGGCCCCAGTGCTTGAGCAGATCCTTCACGAACAGCAGGCCGACGATGCGGTCCACGGTGCCGTCGTGCACCGGGATGCGCGAGTGCCCGGATTCGGTCGCGGCCTTCACCGCCTCTTCGAACGAAAGGTCGACGGCGATCGACACGATGCGGGTGCGCGGCGTCATCACCGCCGTCACCGCGTGGTCCTTGAACGCGATGACGTTCTCGATCATCTCGCGCTCCTCCTCCTCGAGGACGCCGTCGCGCTCGCCTTCGGCCGCCGCGTCGAGCACGTTGTCGCGGAACTCCTCCTCCTCGTCGGCGGGCTCGCGCGCCACGCCGAAAATCGACGCCAGCGCGTCGGCCGCCTTGGTCCAGAGGATGCGCGCCGGGAACGACGCGACGTCGACCGCGCGCACGAAGGGCAGGAGGAGCAGCAGCGCGCGTTCGGGATGCGCCCGGACGGCGCGCTGCACCGTGCCGTAGACGACGGTCAGCAGCACGAAGAGCGTGATCCCGAGGCGCGTCGCCGCGTCGCCGAGGCGGCCGCCCGCGACCGCGTCCCACGAGGCCGCGACGACGACCGCGAACGTCGCGGCGAGGCGGAGCGTGAGCAGCGCGTCGAGAAGCGCCCGCACCCGCCGCTCGGCGGCGTCGACGCGCGCGAGGCGTGCGCCGGGGAGGACGAGCCGCTCGAGACGGTTGCGCCGGTAGTTCCGGAGGGCGGACTCGGCGGCGACGGTCGCGGCCAGGAGGAGGCCGGCCGTCCACAGGACGACGTCGCGGAGAGCCGGATCGAAGGCGAGGAACGCGAGAGGGCGACCGGACCAGTCGTCGTCGGGCAACGTTCAATCACCTCCGCCGGGAGCGTCGGACTGTAGCGCCGCGCGGCCGGGGCCGCAGAGCCCCGCGAGCGCCGGCGTCACTTCTCCGCCCAGTCGCGGAATTTGCGTACCGCGGCTCGGCGCGCGTCGTCGGCCCCGTCGGGGTCGTAGCCGAAATCCTCGCCCGCCCAACGTTTGAGCACGTCCGCCGAGGCGCGCCGCACGTTGCGATCGAGGTCGGTCAGGCCCCGGGCGAGGGCGATCTTCACCGCGGACGTGCGAACGTCGAGCGCGCCGAGCGTCGTCGCGGACTGCGCCCGCACTTCGGCGTCGTCGCGGTTCAGCAACTCGGCGATCGGCTCCGCCGCGGCGGCGGCGTCGGCCGGGCGTTTCCTGAGGAACCGCAGCGCCGGCAGCAGCGCCCGCGGGGCGTACGACGGCGCGTCGGGGCGCTCCTGGTTCTTCAGCAACGCGGCGACGACGCCCGACGCCTTCGGATCGTCGGCGACCTCCGCCGCATGGAACAGCGCCTCCTGAACGCGCGGGTCGCGCTCGCGACGCGCCGCCTCGAGCGCAGGCAGGAAGCGGTCGTCGCCGCTTAACCCCGCCGACGCCTCGGCCGCGGCCACCCGCACTTCGGCGTCGGCGTCGGCGAACGCCGCCGCGACGCGCTTCGCCGCGTCCGGCCCGCCGAGGGCGACGCGCGCCTTCACGGCGAACGCGCGCACGAGAGGCTCCGGATCGGCGCAGGCGGCGTCGACCAGCCGGATCGCCGGCGCGCCGCCCGCTCCGAGCTGCCCGATCTTGTCGAGGAGGTCGGCGCGGTCTTCGGCGGACTTCGCCTTCTCGTAGCGCTCCTCGAGTTTCTTGAGCGCGGCGAGTCGCCGCGCGTCTTCGGCCGACAGCGGCGCCGAAGGCTCGGCGGGCCTCGCCGCGCCCTCGGTCGTCGCCGCGGCGGCCGGC
>DASPNK010000077.1:0-5386 GCA_035626575.1 Planctomycetota bacterium
GACCCCTCGCGCGTCGGCGTGGCGGGCTCGTCCCAGGGCGGCGCCCACGCGTGGATGGCCGCGGCGTGGTCCGGGTCGATCTGCGACGACGACGACCCCGGCTTCGGCTTCTTCCCGGCGATCCGCGCCGTGTCGGCGGAGGACTACGCCCCCGGCTTCGCCGACGTCGTCGCGCCGGACGCGTCGGCCGTCTCCTTCTCCTGCGCCCCGTTCTTCACGCTCCCGATCACGTTCGAACCGTCGTTCCTCGCGACGGTCTCGTCCGCCCTCGCCGCCCTGGACGCGCCGGCGCTGCACGCGCTGTTCGCCGCCCCGCCGCGCGACGAAACGTCGCGCCTCGCGAACTCGACGGTCGCGGTGCTGCACCAGCAGGCCTTCGACGACCGCCTCTTTCCCGCAGGCGGCGCCGTCGCCGCGCTCGCGGGGCTCAACGCGTCGGCGGCGCGCGCCGCGACGTTCCACACCGGCGGCCACGGAAGCGCCGAAGTCGAGGCCGAACGCACCCTCCGCGAGTCGCGGCGTCGCGCGTTCCTCGATGCGCACCTGCTCGGCCTCGGAGGCGACGCCGCGACGCACGCCCGCATCCGCTGGTCCGCGGCGCCCGCGACGACGGCCGAAGCGCTCGACCCGGACGCGCTGTGGGCGTGGCGCGCCGCGCAGACGTGGCCGACCGGCCGCGCGACGCCGATGCGCTTCTGGCTGGAGAACACGTCCCTCGGGGCGTCGCCGCCCTCCCCGGGGGCGGCGGGCCGGGCGGTTTTCCACGCCGCGGGGACGGCCCCGGTCGCCGGCCCTCCGCCGTCGATCGTCTGGACGGGCGCGCCGTTCGCGACCGACGTCGAATGCGCCGGCTCTTTCGTCGCCGTGCTGGAGCTCGACCCCGACGCCGCGCCGTGGCAGGCGACGCTCTCTCTCGGCGTCGACGAGGGCGGCGTTTTCCGGCACGTCGCTTCGGGGTTCGTCGCCGAGCGCGGCCCGGGGGCGACCGCGCACGGCCCGCGCACCGTGACGAGCGATCCGTTCGCCTTCCGCTTCCCGGCGGGCTCCACGCCGCTGCTCCGACTTTCCGTCACCTCGGAGCGCTTCGACGCGCCGGGCGTGCCCGGCGTGCTGCGGGTGTTCCCCGAGCCGGCGCCGTTCGGCGTCGAGATCCGCTCCGACGCCCCGAAACCGTCGTGGATCGACCTTCCGGCCGCCGGACAGCCGCTGGACAGCGCGGCGCTGTTCGTCGACCGCGCGGCGGTCTCGTGCCAGGTCGCCGGCGACGTGCACTTCCTCTTCCTCGGCGGCGCCGCGGCGCCGGGCGCCGACTTCGCGATCGGGCTTTCGCTTTCCGGCGCGTCGCCCGGCATGTCCTTCGGGGCGCACGTGGTGCCGCTGAACCCCGACGCGCTCACCGCGATGATGGGTTGGACGCCGGGCCCGCCCTTCTACGGCTTCTACGGCGCGGTGGACGCGACGGCGCGCACCGTCGCGCGGCTCGACCTCGGACCCGGGCCGCTGCCGGCGTCGCTCGCCGGGCTCGTGATCACGGCGGCCGGGGCGTGCTTCGATGCGGGCGGCGTGATCGCCGCGACGCAGCCCGCCGCCTTCGTGCTGACGCCCTGATCAGGGGCCGCCTTCGGGCGGAGGCAGGGCGAGGGTCCGCCGGTCGGCGTCGTAGGCGATCAGCTCGCCGAACTGCCCCCAGCGCACCACGGTCTCAAGAAGCGGGCCGGGCGGCTCCGTCGGCAGCGTGAGTGCGAAATCGTCCTCGAACAGCTCGGCCGGCGCCTCCTTCTCCGGCGCGTTCTCCAGCAGCGACGTGACGCGGCGGAACGTGGAGATGGCGAGGAGCCGCCGCCGGAATCGGCGCTTGCGGGCGTTGACGTCTTCGGCGACGAAGGCGTAGCCCTCGCCCGAGAGGTGGACGGCGTCGCCGGGCGTACGCACGAGCCCGAGAAGCTCCGCCGCCTTGACGACGGAGATCGTGTGGCCGAAGTCGTCGGCGATCAGCTCGTTGACCTCGAAGAGGTCCATCTGCCCGCCGTGGTCGTGGAGGACTTCGAGCAGGCCGACGATCTCCGACACCGGGACGCGCGGGAGCGGGATGGGCCGGCCGGCGACCGCCTTCGCGTCGGCGGCCGGCAGGTCCGGAAGGTGGATGCCGGCGATGACGGCGTGCACGCGCTCCATCACGTCGAGGAACTCCCGGGAGCGTTGCTCGCGCGGATGACGGAGCCGGTTGTGGAAGATCTCGCGCACGTGCCCGGGGTCGGCGCCGAGGATGACGATGCGGTCGCCGAAGAAGACGGCCTCCTCGATCTGATTGGTCACCAGCACGATGCTCTTGAGGCCCGTCGTGCGGTCCCGCCAGAGCCGGTACAGCTCGGAGCGCATCGCCTCGGCGGTCAGGACGTCGAGGCCGGCGAACGGCTCGTCCAGCAGCAGGACCTCCGGCCGGCCGACGAGCGCGCGGGCGAGCCCGACGCGCTGCTTCATCCCGCGGGAAAGCTCGCGCGGCCGCATCGTCTCGTATCCCTCGAGGCCGACGAGGTCGAGCACCCGGCGGAGGCGCGCCGCCTCTTCGTCGGCGCGGAGCCCGCGTCCGTTCAGGCCGACGCGGATGTTCTCGGCGACCGTCAGCCACGGAAACAGCGCCGACGCCTGGAACACGACGCTGGCGTTCGGGCAGACGCCGCCGAGCGGCTTGCCCCGGTAACGCACCTCGCCCTGCGCCGGCGGCATCAGGCCCAGCATCACGCGGAGCAGCGTCGACTTGCCGCCGCCCGAGGGGCCCAGCACGCAGATGATCTCGTCGTCGCGGACGGCGAAGGACACGTCGCGCAGCACGGGCCGATCCGCCCCGCGCTCGTCGCGGAACGCGACCGAGACGCCGCGCGCTTCGAGCAGCGGCGCGGCGGTCGCGGGGCGCTCGACGGCGCCGGAGGACGGGACGGGATCGCTCACCGCGCAGGGATGACGGACGGGGCGACGGTTTTCAAGGCGCGTCGCCCGCGGAGGGCGTCAGGCGGCGAGCCCGTAGCGGGTCTCGGCCAGCGTGTAGAGGCGTTTCCAGAGGAACCGGTTGAGGGCGACGATCGCCAGCGACATGCCGCAGATGGAGGCGGCGAGCAGCGCGAAATCCCCCGCCGCGGTGGCTTCGCTGAGCAGGGCGCCGAGGCCGCGCGTCCGCAACGTGCGGCCGCCTTCGAGGCGCACGTATTCGGTGACGATGCAGGCGTTCCACGCGCCGCCCGCCGCGGTCACCAGGCCGGTCACCAGGTGCGGAAAAATGGCGGGAAGCTCGAGCCGCCGCCAGCGCGCGAAGCCGCCGAGACGGTAGACGTCGGCGATCTGGCGCAGCTCCTGAGGGATGGAAGCGGCGCCCGCGATGATGTTGAAGAGCAGGTACCACTGCGCGCCGAGCGTCATCAGGACCGCGCAGCCCCAGGAGAAGTCCACGCGCAACGCGAGGAGCGCGGCCACCACCAGCGGGAAGATCATCGGCGCGGGGAAGGCTGCGGCGGTCTGCACCACGGGGCTCAGGACCTTCACCAGCCGCGGGCGGCTCCCGATCCACAGCCCGACCGGCAACGTCCACGCCAGCGAGATCGCGAGCGCGCCGACGATCCGCAGGAAGGTGAGCGAGACGGAGACCAGCACCTCGATCCAGCCGGCGGCGTCGACGCGCGCGAGAAGTTCCGAAACCCGCCACGCGCCGACCAGGCCGAAGAGCGCCGCGCCGAGCACTGCGGCGCGGATCAGGATCTTTCGCAACGCGGAGGGACGGGGCGTTGCGGACGGCGCCGCGTCCTCGTCGGGCGCGCCGCCCGACGGCGGCACGAGCCGCGACGCCGGCCGCGCGGCGAGCAGAGGCTGCAGGCGACGCTCCTCGCGCCGCCGCCGCCATTCGGCGAAGGCCGAGCGACGCAGCAGGTCGAGCACCCACGAGCGCGGCGGCGGCGCGCCCGACGCTTCGTCGACGGTGAAGTTGTACGACCAGGCCACCAGCGGCCGCCACAGGAGCTGATCGGTGGCGAGGATCATCAGGATCATCGCCAGCACGGCCCACACCTGCGCGGCGCCGTCGCCGCGTTCGATGGCGACGCTCATGTAAGAGCCGAGGCCGGGCAGGCGGAAGTCGCGCCCTTCGAGCTGGAAGGACTCGTTGACGTTGAGGAAGAACCAGCCGCTGGCCATCGAGATCATCGAGTTCCAGACCAGCGGGATCATCGACGTCGACAGCTCGACCTTGCCGAAGTACTGCCGCGGCGTGAAGCGATGCACGCGCGCGATGTCCTTGAGCTCCTTGGACACCGAGCGCACCGAGCCGTAGTACGCGAAGACCATGTTCCAGGCCTGCCCGGTCACGATCATCAGCACGCACGCCAGCTCGAGACCGAGGGACGTGGAGGGGAAAAGCGCGATCATCCCCAGCACCAGCCCCGGCAGGAACCCGAGGACCGGGATGCCCTGCAGGAGGTCGAGCAACGGGATCAGCACGCGCTCGGCGCGGGCGCTGCGCGCCGCCCAGGTCCCGTAGGCGATGGTGATGGCGAACGAGACGACGTAAGCCGCGCACCCGCGCGCGAGCGAGCGCAACGCGTAGCCCGGCAGGGCGCTCGGCGAGAGGTCGACCTCGACCGACGCTCGGAACGGCGCCGACCATTGCCGCGCCTCGCCGATCAGCCAGCCCGCGACGGCGGCGACGAACGCCACCAGCAGCGCGTCGATCCAGAACGCGCGCGTCCGCGGGACAGGCCGGGGCCTGTCCGCCGTCTCCGCTTCCATGAGGCGCGGAGGCTAACGCCGCCCCCCGGCCCCGCGCGCGAGCGAAGCATGGCGTGCGCCGACGAACGCTTTGGAAGTGAAGCGCGCCGGTCCGCGCCGACGAAGCCGGACGGACCGGCTGGACGTGGAACTTCGACGCGCTCGAGCTCAGGCGTCGAGCCGTGCGCGCGGCGCGGCGCGATGACGCAGGGCGACGGCGCAGTCCGGCGCGGGGCGTCTTCGACGCACCGCGCCGAAGTCAGTAGCCGACGCCGGAAGCGCCGCCGTACCCGAAGCCGCCCGTTCCGCCGCCGGCGCCGCCGCCGAGGTCGACCCGGCCCGCGCCGACGTAGCCGCCGCTTCCGCCCGGGAACGTCCGGCGGAGGACGGTGCCGCCGCGCACGGGGCGCGGGCGCTTCGGCCGCTTCACCGTCATGTGCGCGCGGGCGTCCGCGGCGGCCTGGCCGCTGTCGAACGACTCGGAGGCGACGTAACCGGGCGGCGGCGCGGTGTGCGCGGCGCCGTAGCGATACACGGGCGCGGGGCGGTCTTCGCCTTCTTCGGGCAGATCGGCCCCGGGGGCCGCGTCGGCGATGGCGGGCGCCTCGGCCCGGCGCAACAGCAGCTCCGAGGC
>DASPNK010000078.1:0-3908 GCA_035626575.1 Planctomycetota bacterium
CGGGGCCTCCGCAGGTGAACGGGATGAACGCGTCGGGCGACGCGAGCAGCGTCGCGCCGTACGCGGGGACGGCGACCGGCTGCAGGCCCAGCACCAGCACGCCGGACGCGCCGCCGAAGGCGCCCCGCAACCGCACCGTCACCGCGCCGCCGACGCGGACCGGGCCCGCGGCGCCGAGGTTCGGCACGACGCCGCCCGACCCGGGCGTTCCCGCGCCGTACTGGCGACGGAAGCCGTTCGACGGAGCGAACCGCGTGCGGTTGGGGACGACATGCGTGCGCGTCACCGCGTCGAGGTCGCCGTCGCCGTCGACGTCGGCGAGCGCCAGCGGGGAGAAGGCCTGCCGGGCCGGAGCGGCGAAAGCGCCGCCGCCGATTCCGCGCAGGACGGCGCACGACGGGTCGATCCCGCTCCCGTGGCGCAGCACGAGGTCCGCGACGCCGTCGAGGTCGAGGTCGGCGGCGAACGCGCGCCGCTGGCCGGCGGCCGGCGAGGGACCCTGGGACGACGTCCCCGCCGGCGTCGACGACGACGGGAATCCGCCCGAACCGTCGTTCCAGAAGATGCGGAGGCCCGCCGGCTCGAAGGCGGCCACGTCGACGTCGCCGTCCCCGTCGAGGTCGGCGACGGCCGGCGTCGCCGAGTCGTCGGTGACCGTGGTCAGCGGCGCGGCGCCGGCGACGTAGGCGCCCCCCGACGTCCGGAACCACGGCGTCAGGCTCGCGGGCGCGGCGACCTGTCGGAGCAGCACGTCGGCGTCGCCGTCGCCGTCGAAGTCCGCGAACGCCTCGGCGAAGCCCGGCAGCGACGGCGTCGCCGTGAAGACGCCGGTCCCGTCGTTCAGCCAGGGGCGTGCGAAGCGGTAGCTCGACAGCGCCCCCAACGCGAAACGTATGACGACGTCGACGTCGCCGTCGCCGTCGACGTCGGTCGTGAGCGCGCTCGAGTCGAGCGACACCGAACCCGAGGGCGGCACGGTCTCGGTGAAGGACACGCCGGGCGCCGTGGCCGGTCCGCCGTCGGCGAACCGTCCGTCGCCCTCGTTCCGCAGGAGCCGCGAGCCGGGCGCCCCGCCCGGAGCGACGTGTTCGACGACCAGGTCGACGTCGCCGTCGCCGTAGAGCGTGGTCACCGTCGGGATCTGCGTCGGAACCGTCGAGAACGCGCCCGCGCCGTCGTTCAGGTCGCGCGTCGCGAGGTTGATCCGGAGATCCGCGTCGCCGTCGGCGTCGAGGTCGAGCGGGCGGGCGCGGGCGTCCTGGAAGTAGGGAACCGACGAGAACGGCAGGTCGGCGCCGTGCGCCCACGGCGGCGGCACGACGCCGCGGCCGTAGATGACCGAACGGCCCGCGACGACGTCGAAGTCGCCGTCGCCGTCGAGATCGACGACGCCCGCGGTCCTCCCTTCGCCGACGAACGGCGTGGTCCAGGACGCGACGACGAACCCGCCTCCGGCGAGGATTTCGAAGGCCGCGTCGGCGAGTTGGACGTTGACCGAAGGCGTCGGCGACGCGGCCGGCGTCAACAGCGGAGAAACGCCGACGCCGTCGAGATCGCCGTCGCCGTCGAGATCGGCCAGGCGGTCGACGCCGCGCGCGCCGAAGGTCGTCGGCTCCTGCACGAACGTCGCCGGCCCCGTGCGGCGGAGGACGTAGCGCGCGCCGAGGTCGGAGGTGACGAGCAGGTCGTCGTCGCCGTCGCCGTCGAGGTCGCCCGAGGCCGCATGCACCTGCATGCGATCCCCCGTGACGGCCGTCACGACGGACGCGCCGGGCGCGCCGCCCGGCGCGATCGTCCACCGCGCCACGCCGCCCGAGCCCGGGAGGCCGCCCGCGAGAACGACGTCGAGCGGCGGCACGCCGTCGAGATCCGCGATCACGACGCGTTGCGCGTAGGTGTTGCCCGGGACGGTCGCGACGAGCGTCGGAAGCGCGCGGCCGCCGCAGAGGTAGATCCGGAACGTCGTCTGAGTCGTCACCGCGAGGTCGGGATCGCCGTCGAGGTCGAAATCGGCCGCAGCCAGCGCGACGAACGAACCGGGCGCCACCGACGACAGCCACGGCGTCGACGGCGCCGCACCCGCCCCGTTCGAATAGGCGACGGTCAGGTATTCGCCGACGACGAGCGCGACGTCGTCGAGCCCGTCGCCGTCGAAATCGGCGGTCGCGCCCGAAACGCGCTTCGGAACGGCGGCGAGGAACGGAACCGCGAGCGACCAGTCGGCCGCGAGCTGCCCCTGCCCGAGATTGCGATACCCGCGCAATTGCAGCGTCGTCGCCGCCGGCGCCGTGAGGATCTGCGGCATCCACGCGCTGAAGACGTCGGCGTCGCCGTCTCCGTCGTAGTCCGGCGCGGCCACGAACTCCGCGTCGAGCTCGTCGACGACGAACGGCGCGCGGAAAGGCGACGCGGTCTCCTGAGCCGACGACGTTCCCGCGAGCAGGACGAGCCCGAACGCGGCGGCGATGCGACCTCTGCGCACGGCGATCTCCCTCGGCGCGCTGCGGCGCCGGCAGGAGCGTAGGCCCGCGGGCGCCCCGGGCGGAAACGAATCGCGCGTCGGACGCTCGGAATCCGCCGCGCGTCAGCCCGACAATCGACCGAGCCACGCGCACAGCGCCGCGTGACGGACGGGACCGGGTCCGTTCTCGCGGACGAGCCGGTCGGCCGCCGCGCCGTGGAGGCGCACGGCGTCGCAGGCGGCGTCGAGCGGAAGCGCGCCGCGGGCGAGATACGCCGCGACGAGGCCCGCCAGCACGTCGCCGGTTCCGCCGACGGCGAGCGCGGCGTTGCCGGTGTCGTTCCGCCGCAGCGCGGCGCCGTCGCACACGAGCGTGCCCGCGCCCTTCAGCACGACCACGCCGCCCAGCCGCGCCTGAAGGGCGCGCACGGCCGCCTCGCGGTCGCCCTGGACCGCCGCGACGGGGACGCCCAGCAGCCGCGCCGCCTCGCCGGGGTGCGGCGTGAAGATGCGCGGCGCCGCGGAAGCGCGCGCGACGGGGCCGTCCGTCGCCGCGGCGAGCGCGTTGAGCGCGTCGGCGTCCACCACCAGCGGCCTCGGAATCTCCGCGACGCAGCGCCGCGCGAAGGCGGTCGTCTCCGGATGCTCTCCCAGGCCCGGTCCGACGAGGCACGCGTCGGCGCCGAAATCCTCGACGAGCCGCAGCACCTCGCGCACGGCGCACGCCGCGAACGTGCCGGCGAGCGTCGCGCGCACGCCGCGCGTCATCAGCGCCGGATCGAACGCCGCGATCTCGGGGCGCACCGGTTCGGGCGCGACCGCGAGGACGAGTCCGACGCCGCCCGCGGCGACGCCGGCCGCGGCGAGGCGCGCGGCGCCGCTCATGCCGACGGACCCGGCGACGACCAGCGCGCGGCCGCGGTCGCCCTTGTGCGCGTCGGCGGACAGGAGCCGCGTGCGCGGAGGATCTTCCGGCGCGCGCCCGAACGGTTCCGCCGTCACGGCGGCGTCGCCTCGATCGCGCCGACCGTCAAACCCGCGGCGTTCCGCACCGGCGTTCGCCGCATGGCTTCGAGGGCGCTCCGGGTCTTCGACGGAAGGTCGGGGAGAAGGCGGAGCAGCAGCGTCGCGACGAGCGCCTCCGTCGCGCGTTGGGCGCCGTCGTCGATCTTCAGCGCAAGACCGAGCCGCGCGTCGCGCACGCCGAGGGCGTAGAAGCCCTCCGCCCCGGATTTCGGGTAGACGCCGCCGTCGAACGCGGCCAGCAGCTTCGTGCAGGTGCGCCCGTTTCCGGCGTAGAGCACGGGAGACGCGGACACCGCGGCGCGCAGCCGTCGCGGCCCGGCTTCGTCGGAGACCGCGAGGGCGGCGAAGGCGGACGCCGCCGAACGGGCGGGAAGCACGAAGGTCGGCGCGCTGCAGCCGTCGACGGCGACGCCGACCGCGT
>DASPNK010000079.1:0-15622 GCA_035626575.1 Planctomycetota bacterium
TCGCGCAGATCCTCGTCGAGTCGAAGGCGCTTCCCGAAGGCGCGTTCCAGTTCCTGGCCGGCGGCGCCGGCGACCTGCTCGATCGCCTCGGCGCGCAGGATTGCCTGGCTTTCACCGGCTCGTCGGGGACGGCGGCGCTCCTCCGCGGCAACGCGAACGTCGTCCGCCGCAACGTTCGCGTGAACTTCGAAGCCGACTCGCTGAACGCCAAGGTCCTCGGGCCGGACGTCCAGGAGGGCGACGACCTCCTCGGATTCTTCGTCAACCAGATCCATCTCGAGATGACGCAGAAGGCCGGCCAGAAGTGCACCGCGGTGCGGCGCATCCTGGTTCCGACGCCGCTGATCGGCGCCGTCCGAGAGCGGCTGGTCGCGGCGCTCCAGGCGACGAAGGTCGGCGACCCCGCGTCGGCGGACGTCCGCATGGGTCCGCTGGCGTCGGCGCGGCAACTCAAGGACGTGCGCGAGGGCGTCGGCCGCTTCGCCGCGAAGATGGAGACGGCGACCGGCGGCGCCGCGCCCGTCGCGCCGAAGGGCTACTTCGTCGCGCCCACGCTCTTCGCCGCGAAGGATGCCGCGACCTCGCCGGCGCACGACGAGGAGGTGTTCGGCCCGGTGGCGACGCTGATGCCGTATTCCGGCGACGCGGCCGAAGCGGCGGCGCTGGTCGGGCGCGGCGAAGGCGGGCTGGTCACGAGCCTCTACTCGAACGACGCCGACTGGCTCGGCGCCGCGACCGTCGGCGTCGCGCCGTGGTGCGGCCGCGTGTGGACGGCGACCGACAAGACCGCCGACAAGGCGCTTCCCTCCGGCGCGGTGCATCCGGCGTCGATCCACGGCGGGCCGGGGCGCGCGGGCGGCGGCGAAGAGCTGGGCGGCCTCCGCGGGCTGCACTTCTATCTGCAGCGCACCGCGGTGCAGGGGTACGGTCCCTGGCTGCAGCAGACGTTCGCCTGAACCGAACGTGACGCGAAGCGCGCCGACGTAGTCCGTCGGCGCCCCGCTCTATGGGACGGACGGCCCATCGCGCCGTCCGGCGCGCGGCCGTGCGCGACATGGGCGTCGACGACCTGCTCTGGCACCGCTTTCAGTTCGCGTTCACGATCGGGTTCCACTACCTCTTCCCGCAGCTCACGATGGGCCTCGCCGCGCTCATCGTCGTCTTCAAGGCGCTGCACGCGCGCACCGGCGACCCGGCGTGGGCCGATGCGTCGCGCTTCTGGATCCGCGTCTTCGGCCTGAACTTCGTCTTCGGCGTCGTCACGGGATTCCCCGTCGAGCTGCAATTCGCCACGAACTGGGGCGGCTTCCTGCGTCAGACCGGGGGCATCGTCGGCCAGGCGCTGTTCATGGAAGGCGTCTTCGCGTTCTTCCTCGAGTCGTCGCTCCTCTACGTGCTGGTGAAGGGCGAGGCGAAGGTGTCGACGCGCACGCACTTCCTCCTCGCGGTCGCGCTGTGGATCGGCAGCTGGGCGTCGGCGTATTTCGTGATCTGCGCCAACGCGTTCATGCAGCGGCCGGGGACGATCGCGTCCCGCGGCGCCGACGGCGTGTTCAAGCTGGAAAACGGGGCCGAGTTCCTCTGGAACGACTGGACGCACGCCGCGTTCGCCCACGCGATCGCCGGGAGCGTCGTCACCGCCGGGTTCGTCGTGGCCGCGACCGGCGCCTGGTACGCGCTTCGAGGCGTGCATCCCGAGCATGCGCGGCGATTCCTCGCCGCGGGCGTCCTCGCGGGGTTCATCGGCGCCGTGCTCGTCGCCTGGCCGACGGGCCATCACCGAGGACGGTTGGTCGCACGGCATCAACCCGCCGCCTTCGCCGCCATGGAGGGACGCTTCGAAACCGGCGCCGCGGCCGACCTCACCGTCATCGGTCAACCCGACGTCGCGGCCCGCACGCTGGACAACCCGGTGCGACTGCCGGGCGTGCTCAGCCTGCTCGCGTTCGGCACGACGCGGGCGCCGGTGCTCGGCCTCGAAGATCTCCCGCGCGATGCGTGGCCCGACAACATCGAGCTGCTCTACTACTCCTTCCACGTGATGGTCGGCCTCGGCACGTTGCTTCTCGCACTCGGCGCGTGGGGCGCGATCCAGGCCTTTCGCGGGAAGCTCGCGACGTCGCGACGGCTCCACTGGGCGCTTCTTGCGGCGTTCCCGCTGCCGTATCTCGCGAACCTCGCCGGGTGGACGACCACCGAGCTCGGGCGGCAGCCGTGGCTCGTCTACGGCCGGATGCGCACCGTCGACGGCGCGAGCCCGACCGTGCACGCCGGAACGACGGCGTTCTCCACGCTCGGGTTCGTCGGCCTCTACTTCCTGCTCGGCGTCCTGTTCCTCGCGTTGATGCGGCGCGAGATCGTCCGCGGCCCCGCCGCGCGCCCGCGCCCGGGCGACGCCGCGTTCCGGTCCTCCCCGTGATCGGCGCGTGGTACCTCGTCGTCGCGGCGAGCTTCGGCGCCTACGCCGTGCTCGACGGATTCGATCTCGGCGCGGGCGTCCTGCACCGGCGCCTCGCGCGCACCGACGCCGAGCGCCGCCAGATCCTGCGCGCCGTCGGCCCGTTGTGGGACGGCGCCGAGGTATGGCTGCTCGCGGGGGCGGGGTCGCTGTTCACCGCCTTCCCCGCCGTCGCGGCGACCGCGTTTTCCGGCTTCTACCTTCCGACGATGTTCGTCCTCTGGGCGCTGACGCTCCGCGCGCTCGGCGTCGAACTGCGCGCGCACGGCGAGGGTCCGGTGTGGGGCGCCGTGTGGGACGCGTCCTTCGCCCTGGGCAGCGGCGCGCTGTGCTTCCTCTTCGGCGCCATGGCGGGCAACGTGATCCGCGGCGTGCCGCTCGACGTCGACGGCTGGACCGAGATCCCGCTCTTCACGAACTTCCGCACCCGCCCCGACGTCGGGTTCTTCGACTGGTTCACCCTCGCCTGCGGCGCGTTCGGCGTCGTCGTCCTCGCGTTCCACGGCGCGACGTTCCTCGCCTGGAAGACCGACGGCGCCGTCGCCGATCGGGCGCGCGCCGTCGTCCGTCGCGGCGCGCCGGTCGTCGCCGGCGCGTGGATCGCCGCGGCGGCGGCGCTCTACGCCGCGCGCTCCGACGTCTTCCTCGCGGGCGCCTCGCGCGTCGCGGGCGTCGTCGCGCTCGCCGTCGCCGCGGCGGGCCTCTACGGCGCGCGGCGCTGGTCGTCGCGCGGGAACGACCGCGCCGCGTTCCTCGCGAGCTGCGCCTTCGTCGGCGCCCTCTGGCTCTCGATCGCCGCCGCGCTCTGGCCCGCGCTGCTGATGGGCGTGACCGGCGCGCTCGAGGCGCACGCCGTCGCCGCCCCGATCGGCACGCTCCGCTTCGCCCTCGGCTGGTTCGCCTTCGGCCTTCCGATGGTCGCCGCCGGCCTCGCCTACGTCTTCCGCTACCACCGGGGCCGCACGCGCGTCGAGGGGTGAGCGTCGCGCGCGGCTCCGACGGTCACCGGAACGCCAACACCGAAATCCCTCCCGACGGGAGGACGACCGAGTTCAGGAAGACCATCGTCTGCGCGTCGTAGAACTGCACGGCGAGCGGGACGACGCCCACCGCGAGGAGCTGTCCGTCGACGTCGAGCGCGAGGCGTGGCGTGCCTCCGCCGCCGGAGACGAGCGCCCCGGTCGACGGCGTGTAGACCACGACGGTCGGGTCGACCGGATCGAGATCGACGCGCGCCAACCAGCTCGGGGACCCGAAACCGCCCGTGGCGACGAACCCGTGCCCCGCGGGCAGCGCCTGCATCGACGCGCCCGCCGCGCCGAACGGCGCGCCGCAGGTGACGCCGACGTTGTCGACGGCGGGCGTGGCCAGCACATGGTCGATCCACGTCTGAGTCAGGAGGGAGTAACGCGCCACCTCGCTGGGCGTCGGGCCCGCGCCTTGCCGCAGGACGTAGATCTCCGTGTCGTCCGCGCTGAACTCGACGACGTTGTTGATCCACAACGCCGACGCGCCGGTGGCCGGGATGGTGGTGAAGGACGTCATCTGGCCGAACGTCGGGCTCGCGGGATCGACGTCGAACAGATAAAGCCCGCCCGCGAGGAGCGAAGGGATCGCGGCGACGGCGCCGTCATGGCTCATTCCCCAAACGCCGATAAGGCCGACGACCAGCGACACGCCGGACGTTTCGTGCAGTCGCGCCCCGAAGGTCGGGCTCGCCGGATCGGCGTCGTACGCCATCAGCTCGATCGCCTGCGTCGGTAGTTTCTGGAGCGTCCAGACGAGGCGCCGCGACGCGTCGTAGCGGAGGTTGTTCCACGCGACGCCGGTTCCGCCGACGAAGGCGTCGCGCGTCGTCCACACCGGCGCCGCCCCGGTGAGATCGGCGGTGCAGAGCCTGCCGAAACCGCTCGACGCCCACAGCGTGCGCCCGGCGTCGGTGTAGAGCAGGCCGTTGACGTTGTCGGTGCACACGTCGCCCTGCACGGGGAAGTCGGCCGCGAGAGTCGTCGGATTGACGAGA
Organism: Planctomycetota bacterium; assembly: GCA_035626575.1. GTDB lineage: Bacteria > Planctomycetota > CAIWVZ01 > DASPNK01. Next base: position 4,482 of record DASPNK010000079.1, read on the forward strand.
TGCAGCGGGTCGTTCGAACCTCCGATCGACGCGCCGACCGCGACCTGCGGCGGCATCGTCAGCGTGGTCTTCAATCCGGCGGTGACCGCGATGCCGAGGGGACCCGTCGGGTCGTCGATCGCGGCCTGCCAGTACACGGAGACGCCGACCAGCGCGGGAAGCGCCGGCACCGCGGCCGGGAAGAAGGCGTCGCCGTCGCCGCCGAGGCCCGGGGTCCCGTCCAGCGCGACGAAGAACGGCGGCAGCGCAAGTCCGAAATCGAACCAGACCGGGATGCCCGACAAGACCTGCGCGTCGGGCGCGCCGCTGACGAAAAGCAGGCCGGTCGAGGCGCCGCGGCCATGACCCACGGTCACGCCCCAGGCGGCGTCGCCGATCCACGGCTGCGGCGCCGACAGCGTCGGCGTGAATCCGCCGGTTCCCGCCGACCCGAACCCATAGGTCTCCTGGCCGAACGCCGTCGCGGCGCTCGCCGCGAGGAGGACGAGCGACCGCGCCCGCAGGGACATTCGCGACATGACGACCTCCGCGACGGGACGCCTCGCCCGCCGCAGGTCGCATCGAAAACGCTCGCCGCGCCGCCGTCAAGCGGGCGGCGCGCGGATCACGCCGCCGGGATCAGGCGACCGTGACTTCCTTGCAGAGGTAGACGTCCTGGATGGCGTTCAGGAGCGCGACGCCGTCCTTGAGCGGCTTCTGGAAAGCCTTGCGACCTGAGATCAGGCCCATGCCGCCGGCGCGCTTGTTGATCACCGCCGTCGTCACCGCCTCCTGCAGGTCGGACTCGCCCTTCGACTCGCCGCCGGAGTTGATGAGCCCCGAGCGTCCGGCGAAGCAGTTGAGCACCTGGTAGCGCGCCATGTCGATGGGATGCGGCGAGATCAGGTCGGCGACCTTCTTGTGGCTCTTGCCGAACTTCAGGTCGTCGAACCCGCTCTTCGCCACGGCGGGCAGTTTCTGCTTGATGATGTCGGCCTGGATCGTGACGCCGAGATGGTTCGCCTGCGACGTGAGGTCGGTCGCGAGGTGGTAGTCGACGCCGTCCTTCTTGAATCCCGCGTTGCGGAGGTAGCACCACAACACGGTGGCGAGCCCGAGCTCGTGCGCGCGCGCGAAGGCCTGCGAGACCTCCTGGATCTGCCGCTTGCTCTCCTCCGAGCCGAAGTAGATGGTGGCGCCGACGGCGACCGCGCCCATGTCGAACGCCTGCTCGACCTGGGCGAAGAGGATCTGGTCGTACGCGTTCGGGTAGCTCAGGAACTCGTTGTGGTTGAGCTTCACCAGGAACGGGATCCTGTGCGCGTAGCGCCGCGACACCGCGCCCAGCACGCCGAGCGTCGACGCCACCGCGTTGCACCCGCCTTCGATCGCGAGCTTCACGATGTTCTCGGGATCGAAGTAGTCGGGCGCCGGCGCGAAGGAGGCGCCCGCCGAGTGCTCGATGCCCTGGTCCACGGGGAGGATCGACACGTAGCCCGTGCCGCCGAGCCGACCCGAGTCGAACATGAGCTGCAGGTTGCGCAGCACCGGCGTCGGACGGTCCGAGGCCGACCATACGCGGTCGATGAAGTCCGGCCCCGGAAGGTGGAGTTTCTCGCGGGGGAACGTGCGGCACTGATGTTCGAGGAGGCCCCGGCCGTCGGGCCCGAGGACGTCGGCGATGCGTTGCAGCATGGGTGCGTGGAGGGGTTGAGGCGGTGGCGGGACCGCCGGTAAGCGTGCGACCGCGAAGGGTAGCACGGAGGTCGCGGCGCGGCGGGCGCGCGGCGCGTCAGTCTTCGGGCTCTTCCTTGCGGCGGTGCAGGCCGGTGCGCGCGCGGGGGAAGAAGGCGTCGAACTGCGCGTCGGCGAAGTCGATGACGCGACGGACGTACGCGCGCTTCTCGAGGTAGGAGCCGGGGAAAAAGCTGCGCTTGAAGCCGTAGATCAGCACGTCGCGGATCTCGCTCGGGTGCAGCGCGAACGCCTCCACCGCGCGAAGGATCTCGCGCGTGACGGTGGTGGACGAAACGAGGCGGTTGTCCGTGCAGAACGTCGTCGAGAGGCGCCGCTTGCGCATCTCGGCGAACGGGTGCCTGCGCAGGTCGTCGGCCAGCTCGGGCACCGTCTGCTGGTTGCTGGTGAGGCACACTTCGATCGTGATGCGTCGGTCGGCGACGTATTGCGCGAGCCGGCTCACGTAAGCCTCGGGGTCCTTCACCCGCGGCCCGACCTTGCTCGCGTCGAACAGCCACGTGCCGTGGCCGATCCGGTCGGCGTGACAGTCGCCGATGGCTTGGAAGATCGACTCGGGGCCGTAGTCCTCGCCCGCGTGCACGGTCTTGCCGAGGAACGCCTCGTGCGCCGCCTGGTACGCGCGGCGATGCTGCGACGCCGGGTAGCCCTTCTCCTGCCCCGCGAGGTCGAAGCCGACGATCGGCAGCCCTTCCTCGTACCTGAGGCGCCCCGCCGCGCGCGCGAGCTCGAGGCTCGCGTAGGCGAAGATCTCCTCCGGCGCCGAGAACTGGTGCACGTCGGAGAGGCGCCGGTACTCCTCGCCGAAGAACTCGTTGAAGTAGCGGAGCGCGCAGAAGATCACGCCCGCGCGGAAGGGCGGACGCGCGCCCGGCCCGTCGTCGCCGCGGAAGTCCTTCTCGGCGCGGGCGATCCCCCGGCCGACCGCGCGCGCCACGTCGCGCAGCGTGAGCTTCCCGTGCACATGAAGCTGCGGCGCGAAGCGGATCTCGACGTAGTCGACGCCCTCCGCCCGGCAGTCGGCGCACAGCTCGTAAGTCGCGCGCTCGAGCGCCTCGGCGGTCTGCAGGACCGCGCACGTGTAGCGGAAACCTTCGAGGTACTCGGGCAGGTTCCGGTAGCGAGGCTTGAAGACCGTCTCGATCAGCCCCGCCTCGGTGTACGACGGAAGCTCGACCGCATGCTCCCGCGCCAGCTCGATCAGCGAACGGAGGCGCAGGGACCCGTCGAGGTGCAGGTGCAGATCGGTCTTCGGCAGCGCGCGGACGAACGCCTCGAGGTCCTTCGGATCCATCGTCGTCGGCGACATGGCCGATGCTCCGCGGGCCTCGCGCGCCGCGCAACCGGGGCGTACGCTGCGCGCGATGAACGATCGCTGCCCCTGGTGCGGTCAGCCCGCCTGCACCGTTTACGTGCACGGCCACGGCCAATGCGCCCGCTGCGGCGTGAATATCGACCCTTGTTGCGCCGGGTCGCCGACTTACGAAGACGCTCCTCCGGACGCCGATCGACGCGACGACGGCTGAACGCGCGCCGGGGCCGCCCCGCGCCGCGGTTGCGCGCGGGCGGGTTTTCGTTTGCCGGCGGTCGCCGCCGCGGGGTACCATCCCGCTCCGTCTCGGAACGCGCCCTCCGCTCCGTCACCGCAGTTTGAAGGACACGAAGTACATGTCGCGTCTCGCCGCCGTCTGCACGTTCGTCCTCTCCGCCGCCCTGGTCCCCGCGCAGGCGAACCTGCGCATCAACGAGGTCGCCACCGGCAACACCGACTGGGCGGAGATCATCAACCTCGGCCCGGACATCGCCTACATCGGCGGCTACAAGGTCTATTGGGGCTGCTCGACCTCGCCGACCACGTGGACCACCGGCTCGTACACCGCTCCTGCGGGCGCGGTGCTGTACGTCGGGCAGAGCCTGGTCGTCACCGACTCGCCGACGGCGGTCTCGCCGGTGACGCCGGCCGGCAGCTACACGGTGTACTGGACCTCCAATCCGCCGTGGTCGACGTTGCCCGCGGGCCTCCCGACCGCGAATCAGAACGGCATCGTGACGCTCGTCAACGCCGCGAACGTCGGCGTCGATCGCGTGCAGTGGGGCGCGGTGAACGCGACCAACGCCGCGAGCATTTCCTTCGGCGCGGTCTGGACCGGCGGCAACGTCGTCGCGACGAACCAGAACCTGATCCGCATCAACAACAACGACACCGACGCCGCGGCCGACTGGGGCTCCACCGGCACCGCGACGCCGTCGGCGCCCAACGCGGGCCAGTCGGTGATCATCGGCGCGACCATGTCGCTGACCACGGCCGGCGGCGGCGAGCTCACGATGACCATCTCCACCACGCCCCCGCTCGCGGGCCGCGAGGTGTTCAACCTGCTCTCTCTCGTCGACCTCTCTCCGAACGGCTCGGGGCCGATCTTCGGCCTCGCGACCGACGTGATCAACGAGATCGTCACGCCGATCTCGCCCTTCAACCCGTTCCACACCAACCTCGACGCCTCGGGGCAGTACGTCTTCCCCGTCCCGGCGGGCATCCTCCCGCTCGGCCTGCACCTCGAAGGCTGCAGCATCGTCGTCGACGGCACGGGCGTGCTGATTCAGCGCATCTCGCCGGTCGTCGAAATCAATCTCTGAGCGACGCTCAGAGATTGATTTCGACTTCGTTCCTAAAGCGCGCGCCTTAAGCGCGCGCTTGCTTTTCGAGGGCGCGCTTTGGGCGCGCCTGCTTTTCGGGCGCGCGCCTTGGCGCGCGCGTGGATCGATGCGCACTCGAGTGCGCACTTCCGCCGACGGCCGTCGCCCGCAGCACGCCGGCATCTGACAGCACCGCGGAGGCCCGCGCGCGGCGCGCAGCGACGCGACGGCCCCGCATCGTCGAGCAGCGGCTGCGCTTCGGAGAAGCGGCCGGCGTCGAACGACCGTCGGCCGACAACCCGGAACTCGTCGGCGATTCACGGTGCGACGACCGCCGGCCCCGCGCCCCGCGCCTTGAAGGCGCTTTCGCGCGCCGGGTTCGGAATCGACGGGTTCAGAAACGGGCGCGCTCTGGACGAAGAGGAACCATCCCGGGGGCGCGGTGCAGAACTCGACTCAAACCATCAACGAGCTCCTGTCGTCGCTGCGACGCCTGCCTCCGCTGCCCGGAGGCGTGACCCGGTTGATGGGCCTCGTGCCCGGGTCCACCGGGTACTTCGAGGAGGCCGTCGCCATCGTGCGCGCCGATCCGGCGCTCGCGACGCAGGTCCTCAAGATCGCCAACTCGGCGATGTACGCCGGGCAATCGCCCGTGTCGACCATCGATCGCGCGATGATGCGCGTCGGCGCGCGGATGCTCGCGACGACGCTGGCGGAGACGCACCTGCGGAAGAGCTTCGACGTGCGGGACGACCTCGTCGCGCACCTGTGGCTCGTCAACGCGCTCAACGCGAACCTCGCGTTGATCCTCGCGCAACGCAACGCGATCGGCATCGCGCCCGAATCGGCCTACACCTACGGGCTGCTGCACGACGTCGGGCGCCTGCTGCTGGCGTCGCTCTGGCGCAACGCGACGTCGACGCTCGTCGACGAGAACCCCCACCCGCGCGACGGCCTGCTGCGCCGCGAAGAGGAGGAGTGCGGCGTCACCCACGCGCTCGCGGGGCGCCTGCTCGGCAACCGCTGGAAGCTTCCGGCCGAAGTCGTGCTGGTCATCGCCGCGCATCACGTGCCGCGGCAGGATCGGCGCGCGTACCCGGCCGAGATCAACAAGGCGATCGAGGTGCTGGCGGTCGTCGACGAGGCGGTCCACGTCGTCACCGGCGCGCCGCGCACGCCCGACGAGACCGAAGCCGCCGTGGAGGCGCGGATGGACGACGCCGACCTCGAGGCGGTGCTGGAAGCCGCGGGCCTGACGGCCGGACAGGTGTCGGCGGCGGTGAAGCCGGCGCTCGCCGCGGTGGAAAAACAGCGCCGCGTCCTCGGCCTCACGGCGGGGCGCGCCCCGCGCGCGGCGTCCTGAAAGCGTCGACATGCAGCGCGAAGTCGACCTCCTCAACCGGGTCCTCGAGCAGGTGCGGAACCTGCCGTCGCTCTCGCACGGCGTCACGAGCCTCCTGGCGCTGAGCCAGTCCGACCCGGACCTTCCCGAGAAGACGCGCACCGTCGTCGAGTCCGACCCGGCGCTCGCGGCGCAGATCCTGAAGATCGCGAACTCCGCCGCGTTCAGCGGGCAGCAGATCGTCGACACCGTCGAGCGCGCGATCCTGCGCGTCGGCGTGAAGATGATCGTCGGCACGGTCGCGCAGACGCAGCTGCAGCAGTCGTTCGAGCCGCTCGACTCCGTGACGTCCGCGCTGTGGATCGCCAACGTCTACGGCGCGAACCTCGCCCTGAACCTCGCGTCGAGCGCCAAGGTCGGCGTACAGCCCGAGACCGCCTACACCTACGGCCTGCTGCACGACGTCGGCCGCCTGGTGCTGGTCCGCATGGTCGGCCCGGCGATGAAGGAGCTGATCGACGAGGCGCCGTCGCTCCGCACCGAGCTGTGCAAGCGCGAGCGCCGGCTGTACGGCGTGGACCACGCCGTCGCCGGGCGCCTCCTCGGCAACCGCTGGAAGCTGCCGCCCGACATGACGCTGGTCGTCGCCGCGCACCACCTGCCGGCCGACGAGCGCAAGGCGTACCCCGCGCACCTGAACCGCATCATCGACCTGCTCGCCCTGTGCGACGAGCTGGTCGACCTCGCGCTCGCCCGCGACGAACGGTGGGACGACGTCTTCGCCGAGCTGCCGGCGCGGCTCGAAGATCCGGCGCTCGCCGCGATCGTCGCCGCCTTCGGCCTCCAGCGAGGCCGCCTCGAAGACGCGCTGCGCGCGACGGCCGAGGCGGTCGATCGGCAGCGCCAGGTGCTCGGGCTCGGCGCCCGCTGAGCGCGCGCCGCAGCGGGAGCCGCCGCGCGCCGACACGGCGTCAACCGCGACGCGCGCGGAAGATCCCGTACGAGTGCGCGAGGCTCGGCGTGCGGCCGAGGGCGAAGACCGCGTGCCAGCAGCAGTCGTCGGGACCGTGCGACGGCAGCAGCAACGCGTCGCCGGCGCGGAGGCCCACGAAGGCGCCGCGGGCGACGAGCGCGCGCGTAAAGTCGGGCGTCGCGTTCAGCAGGCGATCCGCGGCGGGCCGATCGTGGTCGTCGAGCGCGCGCATCGCGGCGGCGACCGACCGCGGCGCCCCGCGGCCGCCGTGGACGTACAGCGCCTCGGCCAGCTCCCGCTTCGGCAGCGCGAGCCAGCCGGTCTCTCCGAAGAGCTGCCCGTAGAGGACGCCGAGCTGCCGCGGCTCGGCGTCGTGGTGGAACACGGCCCCGCCGCCGGGCGCGTTGGAATAGACGATCCGCTCCGAGAAGCGCGCCGGGCCGCCGGTCAGCCGCGCGACGAGCCGCCGGATCGGCGGCGGCGTCACGGCCGCGCATTCGGGCAGCACGGCCTCCGCGAAGCGATCGGCCGCCTCCGCCCGCGCGACGTCGCCGCTCCATTCCGAGAGCAGCTCCGATCCGAACGAGAACCTGAGGCGAAGCGACGCGTCGCCTTCCTCGACCGAGATCCACGAGAGTTTCGCCCACAGGTCGCGCGCCGTGGCGCGCCCGCCCGCGAGCGCGTCGACGTGCACCTTCTCGATCTCGCGCCCGTCGAAGAGGTCGACGGTCGTCGTGCCGCGGCGGAAGTCGGCGCGCCCCCGCAACCGGCGGTCGACGAACGCTTCGAGGCCGCCGCCCCGCCGCGCGCCGTCGAAGAGGCGCCGGCACGCCGCGACCGAGCGCCGCAGGGCGGGCGTGAACCAGGGCGTCAGCGCGCCGGGCAGGTGCACCGGACGGTCGGCGTCCCAGCGCGACGCGGCGTCCCGCGCAGTGGACGCCGGCGCCGAAGGGGCGAACACGCCGTGGCGCACGCCGCGACGACGGAGCAGGACGGCGGAACTCATGGTCGGAGCCGTTGTAGCGCGCACGGCCGCCGCCGCCCGCGTTCCCGCGGGACGCGGATCCGGCCCCGCCGGCCGTGCGTCGCGCCCCGCCCGGCGCCCGGTTCGCTACTTCGTATCATCGGCGTCCGTTTCGGACGGCCGGGTGCGGCCGCCGCCCGTGACGCCCGCAAGGGAGGTTCTTCGCGTGATCGGCCTGTCTCGGCTCGGCGTCCGTCCCGCAGCTTTCGTCCGCGCGCTCGTCGCCGCCTCGGCCCTCGCCCCCGCCGGCCTCGCCCAGGATCCGCCCGGGTTCCGGCCCCCTCCCGGCTTCGCCGCCGAAGGCCCGGCCTCCGGCGAAACCCGGACGTACGTGCAGAAGCTCGCCAACGGCGACCGCCTCCGGCTCACGGTCCTCGCCGCGCCCGGCGCCGCCGCGTCGCTCGACGACCTCGCGAAGACCGCCGCGACGCAGCCGGGCGACCAGCCGCGCGACGAAACGCGCCAGGAGCTGACGTCGGGCGCGTTGACCGGAGTCGCCTACTCCTGCCTCGGCGCCTCCGAGCTGGTCGAGGGCGTGCCCTTCACGCGCTACCGCCGCGTGATGGCGTTCCGCCTCGGCGAGGGCGCGCCGTTCGCCGCGCGGGCCGACGTGCTCGCGCGCGAGGCGCGGCCCGCGCAGAGCACGCTCGAGGCGATGGCGAAGGCGCTCGCCGCCTGGCAGACCGCGATCGGCGGCGACGCGACGCCGCCGCCGGATCCCGCGGGCGATCCTGCGTCGCGCCCGGCGCGCGGCGGCATGGTCGCCGTCACGCTCGTCGGCGGCGGAGACCTGGAGCTGTCGGTCCCCGCCGCGTGGGGCCGCGCCGACCTGAAGCCCGCCGAAGGCCGCGAGCAGATCTACCTCGGGCCGGCGCGCGACGTCCTCGCGAAGCTCACCGTGGAGTCGCTCGGCGTCGACAAGGATCGTCTCGGGCCGTACCTCCTCGTCGAACGCTTCCGCAGCGACACCTTCAAAGACCTCGTCGACCAGCAGCTCCTCGACATCGCCGACAGCCTGCTCGCCGATTACGTCGCGCAGCAGGCCGAAGCGGGCGTCACGCTGACGGTCGGGACCTACGACGAAGGCACGCTCGGCACGCGCGTGGCCGTGACCGCGCCGTTCGAAGAGACGCGCGCCAGCGGCACGAAGCACAAGGGCCGTCTCGTGGCGATGCTGCACCGCGGCTTCCTCGTGCTCGTCACGGCGTCGCACCCCGTCGAAGGCTACGAGCAGGGCTGGCCCGACCTCGCCGCGGCGCTCGACACGCTGCTTTTCACCGGCGAGCCCGAGCCCGACCCGTCGCTCCCCGACTCGCGCCCGGAAGGCGACCCGTCGACGCGGCCGGCGACCGACGCCACGCGTCCGGAGGATCCCGCCGCCGTCCGCGAGACGCCCGGCCCGGTGCGCCTCGCGCCCGCGCCCGCCGACTGGACGCGCGACGCCCAGGGCGGCCTGAAGTCCGCGCGCGTCCCCGTCGGCACGCCGCTGACGTTCCGCTACCCGGCGTCGTGGACCCTTCTCGGCGAAGCGTCGCGGGAAACCGGGCTCGGCCTCCTGCGCGCGGTCCCCGACGTCGCCACGGCGCACGATCCGGCGCGCTCCTCGCTCCGCGTCGAGTACCGCGGCTTCGTCGAACCGCTTTTCGACGGCGATCCGGTCGAGCGCCTGCGCGCGCTCATGAAGCTGCGGCTCCGGCGCGAAGCCGGCGCGGCGGGCCGCCGGCTCACCCTCCGTCCCGATCAGCGCGCGACCGTCGACGGACTTGCCGCCGCCGTGGTCCCGTATGCGTTGTCGACGCCGGGCGGCGACACCTCCGGTTCGTTCGTCGGCGTCACGTTCGACGGCGCCGTCGCCCTGCTCGACTTCCGCATCGCGGCCGGCGACGCCGCGACCCTCGACCCGATCGCCGCCGACGTCGTCAACAGCCTGACCGTCGACCGCACGGAGACGATCGAGCTTCGGCGCTTCGGCCCGTTCGAAATCCCGGTCCCGAGCGACTGGACCGTCGAAGAGCATGACAACCGCGCCGAAGGCAAGGACATCTTCCTGAAGGGTCCGTCGGGCGTGGATCTCCGCTTCCAGACCGCGCGACAGTCGCGCCCCGAGCTGGTGACGCCCGACGTCCTCCGCAAGGTCTCCCACGGCTTCCTGGTCGAAGGGCTGCGGGTGCTGACCGCGCAGGAGCTCGCCGACGCCAAGGGCCATGCGCAGCTCGGCGCCCGCCCGACGCTCCGCTTCGAGTCCGCCGGTCCGCAGCTCGACGTGCTCGTCGTCGTCGGGCTCTACGTCGACCAGCTGGTCTACGCCCTGCGCGCGGCGCCGGTCGGTTATCGCGGTCGCGACCTCGGCGTCGCGTTCCGCATGATGCGGGCGTTCCGGCGCGTCGACGCCTTCGTCGTCGGAGGCCCGACCCCGCCGACGATCTCCCGCGACGTCTTCTCCGAACGCGTGGTGTTCGAGCGCACGGAGCTGGACGACGTCGCGCCCGACGGCTCGCTGCGGACGCCGTCGTCGCTCTACGTCGCGTTCCTTCCCGACGGCCAGGCGGGCATCCTGCTGCGCGAACGCGGCGCGACCCGCGATCTCCGCGGGCGCTACCGGGTGGAGGCCGACGGCGTCGTCCTCGAGAGCGACGCCCTCGGCCGCCGCGAATGGCGATTCGCCGACGGTCGCGAAACGCTGATCGGCGACGACGGCGACGTGCTCTTCCGGGCGCGCCGCCACGAATCGCCGTGACCGTCTAGAGGTCGACCTTCCGAAGCTCGCCCGCCGCCACGACGATTGCGACGGGCGGCTTCGCTTCGTCGGCGGCGGAGAACGCGCCCTCCCGCCGCACCACGCGCACGTACCACTTGCCGGGGCGCAGCCCGCGCAGCACGAACGTCCCCTGCGCGTCGGTCTCGGCCGAGGCGGCGATCAGCATCTCTCCCGCCTCGCTCGACGCGGACACCGTGGCCGCGGCGTCGGGCGCGCCGTCGGCGGCGAGGATCTTCCCCGTCAACGCGCCCCCGCGCGCGACGCGCAGCTCGCCGGTCGGCCCGTCCGCGAAACACGGGATCGGATCGCCGACGTACGGCAGCAGGTCGGGGTGCTCGACGACGAACCGCCAGGTCCCGCGCGCGACGCGGATTTCGAACGTGCCGTCTTCGGCGGTTTCGGCGCGACCGGGCGCGGCGGCGGGCGCGGCGAGCGGGCGATGCGGCGGCTCGGGCGCGTCGCGCGGCTCCTCGGGCGGACGCGGCGCGCGCGTCGTCACGAGCGCGCCCGCGACCGGACGTCCTCGGTCGTCGACGACCTTGCCCCGCATGACGACGCCGAGCGTGACCTCGATCGTCACCGGCGCCGCGCGTTCCCCCGGGCGCACCGCCACCGGTCCGCCCATGGCGGCAGGCGCGCCTTCGACCTGCGCGAAGACGTAGTGGGTTCCGGGGGG
>DASPNK010000080.1:0-2589 GCA_035626575.1 Planctomycetota bacterium
CCCGGAGGCGGCGTTCCTCGCCTCCGCGGCGCGGCGCCTGGGGTTGACGCCGCGGCTTTTGGCGACGGACTTTTGTACCACGCGGGACGGTTTCCTCGCCGCGGTGCGCGAGGCGCGACCCGCCGGCGTCGTCTTCTTCGACGCGGTCGAATGGCGCGAGATCGTCACTCTCCTCGCGGGCTTCGCGCTCGAGGCGGGCGCGCCCCGCGTGATCGTCGCCGGCGCGTCGCTCGCGGATCCGGCGACGCGTCCCGAACCGCAGGCGGCGGGCGTCCTCGCGGCGCCCGACCTTCCGTCGTTCGCCCGTGCGCTCGGCGCGGACGGTCCGGCGCCGGCGATCGCCGAACTTCCTCTCGACCTCGACGTCTTCGGCGGCCCCGCGCTTCTCGACCGCGCCCTCGGCGCCTCGCTGTTCGGCGACCTCGGCAGCGTGCCACTCGTCGCGGTGCGCGCGCCGCGCTCGGCGTCGTCGCCGTGCGCCGCCTCGGCGCGGTTCGAGGGGGCCCTCGCCGACGGGCGCCGGGAGGCGCTGCCGCCCGCGGTCGCGCACGCGCCTCTCGAGCGCGTCGGCGCCGCGGCGAAGGCCGTCGAGTGGTGGGACCGCGACGCCTTCGATCTCACGCTGCTTCACCCCGCATGGGCGAAGGGCGGCGCCGCCGACCGCGCGTACTTCGAGCCGGTGCGGGAGCGCGGCCTTCGCCAAACGGTCCGCCTGAACGCCCGCACTCCCGTCCCGATGCTGGAGACGCTCGCCGGCTTCGGCGTCGACCGCGTCGTCTTCGACTGCGACGCCCTCGAAGATCGCGAGCGCGTTCCGGGCGCGACCGCCTCCGCGGCCGAAGTCGCGCGCGCCGCGGGCGAGGCCCGCTCCGTCGGGCTCGAGACCGGCGTTCTCTTCTGCGTCGGCCTTCCCGACGAAACGCCGGACGACACCGCGCGCCGCTGCGACGCCCTGCGCGCCGCCGACCTCGACCGCCTGCGCGTGATCCCGTTCGAGCCGACCGGCGGCGCCGCGGCCGAATGGTGCCGCCGCCGCGGCGCGTGGCCGCCCGAGGGCGCGCGCTGGAACCGCGAGCTGCATCACCCGCTCCGGCAGCCGCACCTCGGCCGCGACGCCTTCGTCCGCTCGTTCGAGACGGCGCTGCTCCTCGCGGCGGAGATCCAGACGCGCGACGCCGGGGCGCCGCGGTGAGCGACGCGCTCCGTCCGCCCGATCCGCCGACCGCGGTGCGGACGCCTCCGCGCGGCCCGGTGCTGGTGATCGCCCCGCATCCCGACGACGAGACGATGGGTTGCGGCGGCACGCTCGCGCTGCACGCGCGCCAGGGCGATCCGATCCACGCGGTATTCGTGTGCTCCGGCGTGCAGGGCGACCCCGAGGGCTACTTTCCGCGGGACGAGCTGCCGGCGCTGCGGCAGGCGGAGGCGCGCGCCGCGGCGGAGATCCTCGGCGTCCGCCGCCTCACGTTCTGGGGCTTTCCGGACAACCTCGCCGAAGCCGACTTCGCGGCGACGTTCGGAGATCTGCCGCGGGACCCGGCGGCGCAGCGGGGCGCGCTGCTCGACGGCTTCGCGGCGAAGCTCGCCTTAGTGATGGACGAGGACCGACCCTCGGTCGTCTACTACCCCTGGTCGGGCGAGCTGAACCCCGACCACTGGGCGGCGGGGCAGGCGGTCGCGCGCCTCCGCGCCGCGCGGCCCGACCTCGACGTCGCGGCGTCGTGGCTCGGCTACGACGTCTGGACGCCGTGCCCCGCGGAGACGGTGGTCGACGTCTCCGACGTGATGAAGGTCAAGCTGGCGGCGACCGCCGTCTACCGCACGCAGCTGCTCTACCGCGACTACGTGCCCGCGGTGCGCGGCCTCGACGCGTACCGCTCCCTCTTCCTCGAAGCGGGCGCCACGTTCGGCGAAGGCTTCATGGGCCGCTACCGGGAAGGCGCCTCGTGACCCTCCGCGTCCTCCACGCCGTCCACAATTTCCCGCCCGAGTTCCGCGGCGGCACCGAAAGGGTGGCGGAGGCGCTGGCCGTCGCGCAGGCCGCGGCGGGGCTCGACGTGCGCGTGCTCGCCGGCTCCGAGCGCACGGCGGAGACGGCGCGTTCGGAGGCGGAGACCTGGCGCGGCGTGCCGGTGACGCGGCTGGTGCGCGCCCACGGCCTGAAGGACCCGATCGATCCGTTCCGCGCGGATCTCGTTCCGGAAATCGAGGCCGCCCTCGAGGCGACGCGTCCGGACGTGCTGCACGTCCATCACTGGATCAACCTCGGCGACGACCTCGTGCGCCGCGCCGCCCGCCGGGGGATCCCGTCGGTCGTGACGCTGCACGACTTCTACGCCACCTGCGCGCTGTTCTTCCGCCTGCCCGACGCTTCCGCGCCCTGCGACGCGACCCAGGGCGCCGCGGCCTGCGGGCCCTGTCTCGGCGGCCGGTTCGGCGTCGACCGCGGGGAGATCGAGTTCCGCGTGGAGACGCGGCGCGCCGCCTTCGACGCCGAGCTGCGCGCCGCCGCGGCGGCGACGGTCCCCTCCGAAGCTCACCGCCGCGCGCTCGCGCCGCACGTCCCCGCCGGCGTCGCGCTGCGCGTCG
>DASPNK010000081.1:0-5317 GCA_035626575.1 Planctomycetota bacterium
CAGAACACGAGGAACGCGGCGAGCGCCGCCGCGAGCGCGGCGCCGTGGGCGACGTCGCCGGCGCGCGTCGCGCGGCGCGCGCGTCCCGCGGCGAGGATCCACCATGCGACGAGCGCGGCGAGCGCGAGCGGTCCGCCTTCCGTCGCCGCGAAGAGCGGCTCGGAGTGAGGATGATCGACGCGCGTGTCGACGCCGGAGAGCAGCCATTCGCGCGGTTCGCGGTACGGCGGGAACTCCGCCTCGAAGCGACCGAGCCCGACGCCGGCCGGCGCGTCGCGAAGGAGCCGCACCGCGCCCGTCCACGCGTCGAGCCGCACGGCGTTGGTCGCATGGTCCGGATCGAAGACGGTGGCGGCGCGGGCGCGCCATGGTTCGGCCTGCGGAGCGACGAAAAACGCGACCGCGAGAAGCGCGACGGCGCCGAGCGCGACGGCGCGCGCCCGGCGCGACGCGGCGCGCACGAAGACCGGCGCCGCGACCGCCGCGCCGACGAGCAGCGCAAGAACGCCCGCGCGCGATTGCGACGCGAGCACGGCGACGACGCCCGCGGCAGCGCCGCACGCCGCGAGGACGCGCGCGGCGCGGCCGGGCGCCGCGAGCAGACCTGCGGCGGCGGCGAGAGCGGCCGGCGCCGCGAATTCCGCGAGCGCATTGCTGTTGCCGAGCGTCGACGCGAGCCCGACGTCGGCCCGGTCGGGGAGCGCGGCGAAGGCGCCGGCATGGCGCCGCAGCAGGCCGACGGCGAGGGCCGCGAGCGTCGCGACGGCGAATCCTCCGCGCAGACGGGCGCGGTCGGCCGACGACGCGCCCATCGCGGCGCCGTAGAGGAGCCACCCGACGCTCGCCGCGATCAGCGGCGTGCGCGCGAGCGCGTCGGCCCAGGGAGCGCCGCCCTCGGCGAACGGGAGCGGGGCGAGGCCTCCGACCAGCGCGACGCCGAGCCAGGCGAGAGGCGCCCGGGCGCGGGCGAAGGCGCCGGGCGTCCGCGCCGCGGCGAGCGCCGCGAGCGGCGCGAACACCGCCGCGGCCCAGACCAGCCGCGGCGCGACGAAACCTTCGAAGAAACCCGGCAGCCAGACGAGCGGAACGACGGCGGCGGCGGCGGTCGCGACGCGCCGCGCGGCGCGGCCGCGGGCGGGGGTGTCGGAGGGCATGGCGCCGAAGGACGACGCCGGCTTCGCGGCCGTTCCGCCGTCCGCGGGCCGGCTCACGTCGCGGGCGCGGGGGACGCGGGCTCGAACAGCGCGTCGACGAACGCCGCGGCGTCGAAGTCTTCGAGGTCCTCCGCCTTCTCGCCGACGCCGATGAACTTGATGGGGATCTTCACCTGGTCGCGGATCCCGATCACCGCTCCGCCCTTCGCCGTGCCGTCGAGCTTGGTGACGACGAGCCCGGTGATCGGCAGGATCTTCCCGAACTCGGACGCCTGCTGGATGGCGTTCTGGCCCACGGTGCCGTCGAGCACGAGCAGCGTTTCGTGGGGCGCGTCGGGGATCTTCCTGCGGATGACGCGCACGATCTTCTCCAGCTCCTTCATCAGGTTGTCCTGAGTGTGGAGCCGGCCCGCGGTGTCGACGATGAGGAAGTCCACGCCGCGCGACACGGCGGCCTCCGCGGCGTCGTACGCGACGGCGGCGGGGTCCGAGCCGGTCGACTGCTTGACGATGCGGACGCCGAGGCGCTCGCTCCACAGGGTGAGCTGCTCGACCGCCGCCGCTCGGAACGTGTCGGCGGCGCACAGCATGACCGTGCCGTCGCGCTTCAGGCGCGCGGCCAGCTTGGCGATCGACGTGGTCTTGCCCGAGCCGTTCACGCCCGCCACGAGGATCACCGTCGGCCCCGAAGCGGCGCGCGTCACGCCCGCGCCGACCCCGGCGAGCAGGTCGCGCAGGAACGCCTTGAGGAAGTCGAAGCACTCGTCGGTGGTGCGGACGCGACGCTCCTTATAGGCCGCGCGCACCGCGTCGACGATCTTCTGCACCGTGCGCGGGCCGATGTCGGCCTGCAGCAGGTGCTCTTCCATCTCTTCGATGAGGCCTTCGTCGAGTTGGCGCCCGAAGGGCAGCACGGCGCGCAGGCCGCCGAGGAGCTTCTCCTTGGTCTTCTTCAGGCCCGACTTCAGGGCCTGGGTGAGCTTCCCGAACACGCCTCTACTCCTTCCCGTCGCCGGCCGGCCGCGGAGCGACGAGGAACCCCGGCGTCCGGCTCAACTTGTCGAGGATGCCGTTGATGAATTTCCCCGACTGGGAGGCGCCGTACTTCTTGCCCAGCTCCACCGCCTCGTTGATCGCGACGCCCGGCGGCTGCGGCTCGGGCATGATCATTTCGTAGGCGCCGATACGCAGCACGTTGCGGTCGACCGTCGCCATGCGATGAAGCGACCAGTTCTTCGCCAGCGTCTTCAGCCGCTCGTCGATCTCGTCGCGCCGCCGGAGCACGCCGTCGACGAGCCGCCGCCCGTAGTCGACGGCGGCGCCGCGCTCGTCCTCGACGATCGCGAACGCGTCGAAGGAGCCGACGTCGACGCCGCGTCGCGCGTCCCACTGATAGAGGTACTTGAGCGCCAGCTCCCGCCCGCGCGTGCGCGCGGCGAAGAGCCCCCGCTGCGCCGCCCGTTCGGCGTCGCCGGGGGCGGCGGGGTCCCGGCGCGAGTCGGTCATCGGGAAAGCCCGTCCGCGACGGCGAGCATCTCGAGCGCGACCAGCGCCGCCTCGTAGCCCTTGTTGTCCGGGCCGTCGCCGGCCCGCGCCCACGCTTGGGACTCGTGGTCGCAGGTGAGAACGCCGAACGCGACCGGGCGGCGTGCGTCGAGCGACGCGCGCATCAGGCCGTCGGCCGCCATGCGGCACACCACGTCGTAGTGCGACGTCTCGCCGCGGATGACGCACCCCAGCGCGACCACCGCGTCGCACCGCCCGCCCGAGGCGTCGAGAAGCCTCTGCGCGGCGAGCGGCAGCTCGACCGCGCCCGGCACGCGGACCTCGACGACGTCGGCGTCGGCCGTCCCGGCGGCCCTGAGCGCGCGGCGGGCGCCCGCCAGAAGTCGGTCGCAAACGCCGGCGTTGAAGCGCGCCGCGACGACTCCGATGCGTCGGCCGCGGCCGTCGGGCGTCGCGGCGTCGGAGCGGTGAGGGGAGGCGGCGGACATGAATTCGGAGCCCGGAAGACCCGGGTCCGGACGGTACCGTCCGTCCGCGACGCCCTAAAGTCCGGCCTTCTTCAGGGCGTCGACGTACCGCACGCCGTCCTTGGCGACGGGCAACCCGCACGTCGCCCACCCCGGGACGACGCCCTGCGGCGACGGGGCGCCCTGGAAGCCGCCGAGCAGGTTGGCGACGTCGTCGTAGCCGTCCTGGAGCATCAGCGTCTGCGCGTGCTTCGACCTCCCGCCCGACGCGCAGCCCACGATGAGCGGCCGATCCTTGGGGAAAAGTCGCCGCACCACCTCGAGGAACCGAGGGTTCGGCGCGCGGGGTCGAATTCGAGCAGCGGGACGTTGACGGCGCCGGGCGCGTGGCCCTGCTCGAACTCCGCCGACGAACGGACGTCGACGTAGTCGGCGCGCGCCGCCGCCAACGCGGCCTGCGCCTCGACGGGCGAGAGGTCTCTGGGAAGCGGCACGCGGCGATCTCCGGAGGGGACCGCCTTGCGGTTCCCGAAGGCGGACTGCCTTGCGGTTCCCGAAGGCGGACTGCCTTTGCGAAACGGCGGCGGCGCATGATACTCGCGCGCCGGGGCGGGTTCGGCCGGGCTGGGCCGGGGGCGCGCCGGAACCGGGACGGGCGCGGCGCGTCCAAGGGAGCGTGACTCGTGAGCGGTCCGAGCGCGGATGACGATTGGCGTCTGGTGCGTCGCGTCGTGGACGACGGCGACCGGTCCGCCTTCGACCTCCTGGTCGCGAAGCACTCCGACCGGCTCTACGGCACGCTGCACCGCGTCGTCGGAGATCCCGAGCAGGCCATGAACCTCGCGCAAGAGACATTCTTCAAGGCCTGGCGCGGCCTGAGGGGCTTCTCCGGCGAGGCGTCGTTCTTCACCTGGCTCTATCGGATCGCGCGGAACGCCGTGACGTCCGCGGCGCGTTACGACGGCGCGCGCCCGAAGATCTCCGCGTCGCTCGACGCGCCGTCGAAGGACGACGCGCGCCCCCGGATCGAGCCCGCCGCCGAAGGCGCGGACCCCGCGGCGCGGCTCCTCGCGGAAGAACGGCGCGAGCTGGTGATCCGCGAGGTCGCCGCGTTGCCGCCGGACTTCCGCGAAGTGGTCGTCCTCCGCGACTTCGAGGACCGGCCCTACGAAGAGATCGCCGAGCTGCTCGGCGTCGCGGTCGGAACCGTGAAGTCCCGGCTGCATCGCGGCCGCGCCGCATTGGCCGAGAGGTTGCGCCCGGCGTTCGCCGGAGCGAGGGCCGCTCGATGACCCTGCGCGATCGGGACCGCGAGCTGCTGCACGACGTGCTCGACGGCGTCGCCGCGCCCGCCGACGTCGCGGCGTTCGAGGCGCGCTGCGCCGACGATCCGGCGCTGGCCGAGGAGTTCGCGCTGCTGCGCGCCCTTCGCGCCGCGACGCTCGACGCGGGCGTGGTCGCCGCGCCGGAAGCGCTGCGCGCCCGGCGGCGGATCGCGCCTCGCGGCGATCGTCCGGTTCGCCGGCCCCGCGCTCGGCGCGGCGGCCGCGCTCGTCGTCGCCGTCGTCGCGCTGCGCGACCGCGAAGGGGCCGTTGCGCCCGCCGGCGCGAGCCCCGCGATGGACGCCGCGCCCGCCGCCCGCCTCGCCGAAGCGCCGGGTCATGACGCGCCTCCCCCCGCCGAAGCGGCGCCGCCGCGCGCCGCGGGTGCGCGTGAGCGGACCCAGGACGACGTCGAAAACGAGGAAGACGCGCCTCGACCCGCCTGGGACGATCAGCTGCGCGCCGAAGCCGTGCGCCGTCTCCTCGTCGAGGCGGAATCGAAGCTGGGCGCGCGCGACGACGCGTTGCTCCGCGCGGCCGCGGACCTCGGCGCCGCGACCGGCGTCCCGGAAGGCGCGCCGATCGCCGAGGCGGCGGACCTCGCGCAGGATCGCGACGTCCCTGCACCGAAGGGGGAGCCGGTCGCGCGCGACGAGCGGCGCCGCGACGACGCGGAGGCCGCGAAGCCCGGGCGCGCGGCCCCGTCGGGAGGCGCCGCGACCGGCGCGCGGGGAGGCGGCGGGGCGGGCGACGGCAAAGCCGCGCCCCGGTCGTCGGACGGCGGAGAAACCTCGCGCGCCGGGGCCCAGGCCGAGCGGGAAGTCGGGGCGACGCGCGGCGAAGACGCCCGGAAACGCGCCCGAGGGG
>DASPNK010000082.1:0-6773 GCA_035626575.1 Planctomycetota bacterium
CTGATCAACGACGGTTCCGGCGGATGGACCGCCACGACGTTGTTCACCGTCGCGGCCGGGCCGATCGCCGAGATCGCCTTCGCCGTGGAGGCGGGAGACCTCGACGGCGACGGGTACCCCGACGTCGTCGTCTCCCGAACCGGCGGCGGCTTTCGCGCGTACCGGAACTTCGGCGGGACGCTCGCGCTGCAGCCGCTCGGCGTGTTCTCCACGGGCAAGCATCACGTGCTCGCCGACTTCGACGGCGACGGCGACCTCGATATGGCGACGCGGCAGTCCTCCACGACTCTGCGGACGTACGCCAACCTCGGCGGCTTCGTTTTCACGCTGGGCTCGTCCTACGGTCTGCCGCCGGCGGCCGGCGATCCGCTCCATGTCGTCGACCTCGACGGCGACGCCGATCCGGATCTCATCGTCGGGCAGCACCTGGCGCTCAACGTCGGCGCTTTCGGCTGGAGCTACCCGTCCCAGACGGCGTCGTCGATTCCCGCGACCAGCTTCCCGCGGGCCTCGATCGACTTCGATCTGGACGGCGACCCGGACTTCTTCTCACGCGAAGGTCCCGTCACCCGCAACCTCGGCGGCGGGGTCTTCGCACCGTGGTTCACGCTGCCGTCCCAGTTCGCCCCCCATTCCGCCGGCGACGTCGACGGCGACGGGCTGATCGACCTCCTGCTGCGCGGGCCGACGCTGCACGTCGACCTGTCCCGCCGGCTCGCCCTGCGGCGCCCGGCTCGACCGGGTTTCCTGACCGGCTTCGACGTCTACGGCCCGGCCGGCGGCGCCTGGCTCCTCGGCGTGAACGCCGATCCGCTGCCGACCCCGCCGACGACCACGCCCTACGGCCGTCTCTTCCTCGACCCGTTCACGCTGACGCTGGTCGGCGGGGGCTCGCTCGACGCCGCCGGCTTCGCGGCGGTCGAAGCGCTCCTGCCCGCGAGCGCGGCGTCGCTCGTCGGTTCGACCTTCCACTTCCAGGCCGTCGTCGACGGCGACGCCGCGGGCCCGCGACTGACCAACGCGCGGTCGCTGGTCGTCACGCCGCCGTAGGGCCCGCACGTCGCGCGCAGGTCGGTCCGACGCCGCGCTCCGTGTCGCGGAGTCTACGCCTTCCGGAATACACTCGGCGCGTGATCGAAGAAACGACTCGTTCCGTCTTCCAGCGGATGGACGTCGTGCCTCAACTTCTCCGAGGCGGTCTCGCCGTGATCGGCGCCTGCGTCGCGCTGTTCCTGTGCGTCGTGGGGTGCGCACGGATCTTCCGACGTCGCCGGCCCGCGCCGGACGCGCGCGGCCCGCGCCCGCTTTACGGCGCGATGCTTCCGCACCTCGACGCGCCCATCGACCCGTCGCGGGTCTACGACGTCAGGTCGTCCGGCGGCGGTCGTTTCGACGCCGTACGGTTCCTCGGTTGGACCCGATCCGAAGTCGACGGCAGATTCCTTCTCGCCGCACGCGACTGGGTCGTGCTCGGCCGCGCCGACGGTCGTCGCGTTCTTCTGGACCCTGCACGGGTGACGGCCGTCGTCGAAGCGTCCGACCACGGTCCTGCCCGTCATGAGGCGGACTCGTGATCGACGCCCTCGTCTGGATCGGCGCGATCGCCGTGGCCGCCTTCGCCGTGCGGTCGATCCTCGACTGGCGGTTCTACGGGCCGCGGCTCAAGCTCGGCCTGCAGCACGGAGTCGACGGCCGGACTCTCTACACGGTGAAGCTGAAGGGTGAGAAGGCGTTCCGCAACGTCCGCTTCCGAGGGACGTGCCGTGCGATCGACGACGACCCGGCCGGCGGGGGCGCGACGACGCGGCTTTGGATCGTCCTCGAGCACTCCGACGGTCGTCGGTCGTTGGTCGCGCCGCATCGCATCGTCTGGATCGAGGAGTCGGCGCCGGCGCCGACGGCGAACGGGGCGAAGACGCGGGCGTCGGCGACGAGGCGCTGACCGCCGCGCGCGTCGCCGCATCGGCGCGTGAAGCCCGCCGCCTGCGTCGCCTGAGAGTCCCCGGGGTCGCCGTGATCGGGGCCGCCCGCCCGCCGACGTAGAGTGCCCGCCATGCGCTTCGAGACCAAAGCGATCCACGTCGGGCAGGAGCCGGAGCCGCGCACCGGCGCGGTGGTGGTGCCGATCTACCAGACGTCCACCTACGCGCAGGAGGACGTCGGCGTCCACAAGGGACACGAGTACTCGCGTACCAGCAACCCCACGCGCGACGCGCTGCACGCCTGCCTCGCGTCGCTGGAGGAGGCGAAGCACGGCCTCGCCTTCGCGTCGGGAATGGGCGCGATCTCCACGGTGATGACGCTCTTCCAGAAGGGCGACCACGTGGTGTGCGGCGACGACGTCTACGGCGGCACCTTCCGCGTCTTCGACAAGGTGTTCTCGCGGTTCGGCGTCGAGTTCAGCTACGTCGAGGCGACCGACCCGCGCGCCGTGAAGGCCGCGCTGCGCCCGAACACGCGGATGATCTGGGTGGAGACGCCCTCCAATCCGATGTTGAAGATCACCGATCTCCGCGCGACGGCGGCGATCGCGAAGGCGCACGGCGCGCTCCTCGCCGTCGACAACACGTTCATGAGCCCGGCGAACCAGCGCCCTTTGACGCTCGGCGCGGACCTCGTGGTGCACTCGACGACCAAGTACCTCGGCGGCCACAGCGACGTCGTCGGCGGCTTCGTGGCGACGAGCCGCGACGACCTCTACGAGCGCATCCGCTTCTCCCAGAACGCGGTCGGCGCGACGCCGGGGCCGTTCGACTGCTGGCTCACGTTGCGCGGCATCAAGACGCTTGCGGTCCGCATCGCCGCGCACGAGCGGAACGCGCGTCTCGTCGCCGAGTTCCTGCGCGGGCATCCGAAAGTCGAGTCGGTCATCTGGCCCGGCCTGCCGGACCATCCCGGACACGAAGTGCAGAAGTCGCAGGCGAGCGGATTCGGCGCCATCGTCTCCCTGCGCACCAAGGGCGGGCTCGAAGGGGCTCGGGCGTTCTGTCGGTCGACGAAGCTCTTTTTCCTCGCCGAGAGCCTGGGCGGCGTCGAAAGCCTCATCGAGCACCCGGCGATCATGACGCACGCGTCGGTGCCGCCCGAGAATCGCCGTAAGCTCGGCATCACCGACGATTTCGTGCGGTTGTCCGTCGGAATCGAGAATCCCGACGATCTGCGGGAAGATCTCGACCGCGCGCTTCGGGCGACGTAAAGACGAACGCCCGGAGCGGAACGACCGGGGCGTCGCGCGGTTACGCGCCGGCGCCGGTCCGGGCTTGACTTGAAGGGTCGTCTCAGGCCTAATACCGACGTCCGCCGCCGGCCGGGTTGGGCGAGGCTTCCTTCACGGGAAACCTTGCGTCGGTGCGGGCGAATGAGAGCCCGCCGTGAGCGAAGACCTGCAGCAGATCGACGGCTTGATCCGGCACGTCAGCCGGGGATTGCCGCTTCCCCTCGAGGCGGAGCTCGTCCGCCTCCCGCGCTTCACCCGATGCTTCCGCATGGAGCAGGAAGAGCTCGGGCAGAAAGGCAAGGAGCCGGTCGTCGTGTGCCTCTCGCGCACCGCGACGTTCGCCTTCTGGTGCCTCTCCGGCAAAGGAAAGTTCGGCGCCAAAGAGGCCGACCGGTTCCTCAAGCTCGCCGAAGCGGTGCATCAGCGCTACCCCGACAAGCCCGTGAAGGGCTACGTCGTGAGCGGCTCGCGCCCGGAAGAGGCGGCGCGCGACCGCCTCGCCAAGGGCGGCCACGTCGTGAGCCCGCTCGCGACCAGCTCGGCGCCCGTCGGCGTTTAGGTTCTTTCCGACGCGTGCGCCGCGCGCCCCTGCGGCGCCGCCTGCGACGCGTCGGCGTTTTGTGTCGCCGGCGCCGCGGCCTTAACCTCTCTCTCCCGTGCGCGTCGTCCTCGCGTATCCGCCCGACTTCACGCCGCCTTCGATCCCGTTCGGATCGCTGGCCGTCCTGAACGCCTGCCTCAAGCGCGAAGGGCACGTCACCAAGGTCTGCGACCTCAACGCATGGGCGTTCGAGGTCCAGGTGCGCGCGGCGAACCTCGACCGCTATCTCGCCGTCCTCGAAGAGCGCGTCGACGGCTGGGAGCGGCGGTCGGACCTCACGTCGACCGAAGCGACCCAGCTCCGCTCCTTCCGGCGGCTCCGGGCGTTTCCGCGGGAGCGCATCCTGCGCGTGCGCGACGCGGTGCGCACGCTGCGCGATCCGGCGTCGTTCTACGACCCGGAACGCTTCCTGCCCGCGCACCGCACGGTGCTCGCGACGCACGGATTCCTCAACGCGTTCACGCCGCGGCTCGACTCCCGGAACGCCGGCTTCAACGAAGAGCTCTACCGGAAGCTGAACGACCCGACTCCCGACGGCTACGTCGACTCGTACCTCGCGGTCATCCTGCCGGAAATCGTCGCGTTCCGACCCGATCTCGTCGCGCTCACCTGCCCGTTCGCGCCGCAGGTGGCGACGGGGATGGCGTTCGCGAAGCTGCTGCGCGCGCAGCTGCCCGACGTGAAGTTCGTGATGGGCGGGACGGGCCTCGCCGACGCGAAGGAGACGGTCCTCGTCGACCCGCGCTTCTACGACGTCGTCGACTACGGCTGCGTCAGCGACGGCGAAGAGGCTCTTCCGCTGCTTGCGGCGGCGTTGGAGGGACGCTCCGCGTTCGACGCCGTCCCGGGGCTCTGGCGCCGCGTCGACGGCGTCGTGCGCCGGCCGAAGACGACGCGCAACGCCGACCTCGACCGCACGCCGACGCCCGATTACCTCGATCTCGACTTCTCCCTCTACATGCTCCCGGAGAAGGCGGCGGTCTACACCACGTCGCGCGGCTGCTACTACAACAAGTGCACGTTCTGCCCGGAGAGCTTCCGGATCGATTTCCGCATGCGCTCGCCGGAGCGCGTCTACGAAGACGTGCGCGACCTCGTGTTGCGGCAGGGCGTCCGCCACGTCCACTTCTTCGATCCGCTGACTCCGCCGCGCACGCTCGCCCACGTCGCGCGTGAAACCGCGCGCGAGAACCTCCCGCTGGCGTGGCATGCCGAGGTGAAGTTCGAAGCGATCTACACCAGCCGCGCCTACGTCCGCCGCCTCGCCGAAGGCGGCTGCAAGCTCCTCCAGTTCGGCCTCGAGTCGGCGGTGCAGCGCGTGCTCGACGGCATGAAGAAGGGGAACCGCGTCGCGCAGGTCGAGGAGATCCTCGACAACCTTCGCGACCACGGCGTGCCGGCGTCCGTCACGTGGTTCATCGGATTTCCCACCGAGAACGAAGCCGACGCGCGTGAGACCTGGAGGTTCATCCGCCGACGCGCTGACGACGTCCACCTCTCGCTCTACACCGGGACCTTCGGACTCGGGCCGGACGTCCCCGTCTTCCGCGACCCGGCCCACTACGGCATCGAGATCTCTCGCGACGCGGCCGGCGACTACGTCTACCGGCGCGACGACCGCGGCGACTGGGACCAGCAGCCGCTCCATCGCGCGTTCCACGTGCGGAGCGACATCCCGATCCTCATCGGCGGCGCGGCGCTCCTCTACGCGGCGAAGGATCCCGAGTTGTTGAAGCGCATCCGCGGCGCGGAGTCCGTCGGCCCCACCTCGTGGGAAGACCCGCCTCTCGCCGAACGCCGCCTCGCGCGCGCGGAAGGCCTGGGGTCGACGCCGCTCCCGCCCGGTCCCGGCGGCGCGCGTCGCGCGCTGGTCTACGTCGCCGCCTCCGGCGAGCAGGCCGAGCTGGAAGACGCCGACCTCGTCCTCCTCGACCTCGCGGGCGACGACGGCCGCACCGGCGCCGAGCTGCTCTCCGACCCCCGTGCGCCCCGCGACGCCGCCCGCCGCCTCGCCGACCTGGTCGACCGCGGCTTCCTCGAAACGAAGTCGCCGGTCGGCGCCACCGTTTGAACCCACGTCGGGCCGCAATGCACCGCACAGGACCGCAGGGGCCCGCGCCCGAAGCGAAGCGGAGGGACGGCCCTGCATCGTCGGTCTTCGGCCGTGCCGGCATCGCTGCAACGGCCCGTCCTCGGCGCGGCGCGCCGCGGGCTTGTCGCTCAGAGGTCGCGCAGCAGCGCGCGGAGCGGGGCGGCGTCGGCGCCGGCGAGCTTGAGGGGGGCGGCGAGGAGTTCGTAGCGGCCGTCGGGGACGGGGGAGAGGTCGAGCGACTCGAGGATCGCGACGCCGGCGCCGTGCAGCGTCTTGTGCGCGCGGAGTTCCTTGGACTGCATGAAGTCCATCGACGGCGACTCGAGACCGAGCAGGCGGAGGCCGGAGCGGGCGATCAGGTCGGCGGCCTCGGCGGAGCAGTAGAAGAAGTCGTCGCGCCACTCGTCGTCGCGGAGCGGGCGGGGTGAGCGCACGAGGATGCGTTCTTCGGCCGCGAGGTCGAGGCCCGCGAGGTCCGCGGGGCGGAGCGCGTCGGCGCTCGTCGGCGTGAGGACGCGGCACAGGCCGACGTAGCGGGAGAGGTCGACCTGATCGATCGACGGCGCGCCCTCGACGTAGTGCGACGGCGCGTCGGCATGGGTGCCGGTGTGCAGGGAGAGCGTCACCGTCGACACGTTGCACGAGCAGCCGCCGGCGATGGTCATGACGTGCCGCCGAGCGAACACGGTGTCGCCGGGCCACACCGCGGTCTTCTCGTCGATGCGGCGCGAGACGTCGTAGAGGCGGCGAACGCGGGCGCTCATCGCAGGCCGAGCCGCTCGAGGATCGCCTTCGTCTCGTCGACCGTCGCGTCGCACTCCTCCTCCGACGAGTAGAAGTGCGGCGACACGCGGATGCCGGCC
>DASPNK010000083.1:0-7717 GCA_035626575.1 Planctomycetota bacterium
CGGCCCACGCCAGGAGCGGCGCGAGCGCCGCGGGCCCGAGCGCGGCGCCGAGCACGAGGGCCGCCGCGACGGCGGCGGCGGTGTGCGACGACGGGAAGGAGTAGGCGTCGGGGTGCCGGAGCAGCGCGGCGCGCGCCTCGCTGCGGAGCGTCGGCCGCGGCCGCGCCACCGCGCGCTTCAGGACGTATCCGACCGCCGAGGCCGCGCATGCCGCGGCCGAACCGGCGACCGCCGCCGCGCCGACGTCGCTTCCCACCGCCGCGCCGAGGAGCGCGACGCCGACGTAGACCCGCGCGTCGCCGCTCCGCGTCAACCCGATCATCACGCGGTTCCACGCCGCCGTGCGTCCGCCCGCCACGCGGTCGTAAAGCCGCGCGTCGTGCCGCGCCGCCGTCCGGATCCACGCTTGGAGCGCTTGCATGCCTTATTGATCGATCACGGCGGTGAAGGCGCCGTGAAGGCGCGGGGGTCGTCGCGCCAAAGCCGCGGCGCGCCGGGGGCGCCGGCCGCGCTAACCTCGCCGCGCCTTCATGACCCCCTGGCAGACCTGGTACGCCGTCGCCGTTTTCGTCTTCACCTGGCTGCTCATCGCGAACCGGCAGCTTCGGTGGATTCCGCTCGGGCGGGCCGCCGGGGCGTTGCTCGGCGCCGTGCTCATGACCGCGGGCGGCGTGCTGACGCCGGACGAGGCGTTCGCGGCCGTCGACCCGCGCACGATCGCCCTGCTGCTTGGGATGATGCTGATCGTCGCGCTGCTGGCGGAGGCGAAGCTGCTGGAGCTCGCGGCGGCGCGGCTGCTCTCCGCCGCGCGCACTCCGCGGGGCGCGCTCGCGACGACGTCGATCGCGTCGGGCGTCCTCGCCGCGGTGCTCGTCAACGACACGGTCTGCCTCTTCGCCACGCCGGTGGTGATCGCCGCGTGCCGCCGCGCGAGCCTGCCGCTGGCGCCGTTCCTGATGGCGGTGGCGACGTCGTCGAACGTCGGGAGCCTCGCGACGCTCGTCGGCAACCCGCAGCTCATGCTCATCGGGTCGCAGTCCGGCATCCCGTTCGGGCGCTGGTTCGCCGTGATGGCCCCGACGTCGGCCGTGCTGCTGGCGCTCAACACCGCGTTCCTGCTCCTCGCCTACGGCCGCGCGCTTCCGAAGACGTTCGCCGACGCCCACGCCGATGCGCCCGCCGTCGCGGTCGAACGGGGCCGCGCGACCGCCGCGCTGGTCGTGGTCGTCGGCGTGTTCGTCGCGTTCTTCGCCGACGCCTCCATGCCGTGGGCGGCGCTCGCGGGCGCCGTCGCGCTGCTCTGGCTCCGCGGACGCGACCCGGCGCCGACGTTCGCCGCCGTCGACTGGAAACTGCTCGTCTTCTTCGGCGGGCTCTTCATCGTCACGAAGGCGATCGACCGCACCGGGCTCTCCGCGGAACTGATGGGGCGGCTGCATGACACGCCCGCCTACGTCCCCTGGCTCGCGGTCGGGTCGAACCTGTTCTCCAACGTGCCGATGGTGCTCCTGGCGGCGCCGCACCTCGGCGCGCAGGCGGGAGATCCGGCGGCGGCGGAGCGCGGCTGGTTCGTCCTCGGCCTCGTCACCACTCTCGCGGGCAACCTCACGCTGATCGGCTCGGCGGCGAACCTCATCGTGGCCGAGCAGGCGGACCTGAGCTTCAAGACCTATCTCAAGTTCGGCGCTCCGAGCGCCGCGGCCACGATCGCGCTCGGCCTCTGGATGCTGGGTTGAAGGGCGCCGCGGCGCCGCCCGGCGCGGTAAAACCGCCGCGCGTGGCGCCGCTCAAAGTCATCACGCTGAACATCCACAAGGGATTCACGGCGTTCAATCGCGCCTTCACGCTGAAGAAGCTCAAGACGGCGCTGAAGGAATCCGGCGCCGACGTCGTGTTCCTGCAGGAGGTCGTCGGCCGCCACGACGAGCGCGCCGCGGAGGTCGCCGAGTGGCCGACCCAGCCGCAGTTCGAATACCTCGCCGACACGGTGTGGCCGCACTTCGCCTACGGCCGGAACGCGCTTTACCCGTCGGGGCATCACGGCAACGCGATCCTCTCGCGGTATCCGATCACGAGCCACCGGAGCGAGAACCTCTCCACCAACCGCTTCGAAGCGCGCGGGCTCCTGCACTGCACGGTGTCGTCGCCCGACCTTCCGCGGCCCCTCCACCTCGTGAACGTGCATCTCGGGCTCACCGAGCGCGGGCGTCAGACGCAGGCCGCGGCGGTGACGCGCCACGTCGCGGCGCACGTCCCGGAAGAGGCGCCGCTCATCGTCGCGGGCGACTTCAACGACTGGCGCCGACGGCTGTCCAAGCGGCTCAAGGGGGAGCTCGGCCTGACCGAGGCCCACGAGGCGATCCACGGCGCGCCGGCGCTGACCTATCCGGTGGTGCGACCCCTGGTCGCCGTGGACCGCATCTACTTCCGGCGGCTGTCGCTCCGCGACGCGCGCGCGCTCGCCGGCGCCCAGTGGCGCGAGCTGTCGGACCACGCCGCGGTGGCGGCGGACTTCGAGCCGGCCGCGACGTCATGATCGGCGCCGGGCCGCTGCGTCCGCACGACGCGCGGCGTCGTGCGGACCGCTCCGGTCACTGCCAGCTGATGCGGCCGACCGTCGACTGCCCGAGGTAGGTCGCGCCCGGCCCGAAGGCGAGGGTCACGAAGTCCCAGGTCGTCCCGATGTAGGCGGCGAACGTCGGCGGCGGCACGACCAGGGCGGCGCCGGGATAGAACGGCGGCGGAACGGGGTGCACGAAGTGCAGCGGATTGCCGACGGACGCCGTCGGGAACGTCGTGAAGATGTTCCAGGTCAGCAGGTCCGGCGTGATGCCGAAAAGCGGCCCGCCGCAGACGCCGGTCGGCGTCGTCGCGCTGACGAGCGTGTACCCCTCCGTCGCGCCCGCCGGGATGTTCTGCGCGTCGAGGATCGCGCCGCCGCCCTGGATCGGGGTCACGAGCGTCTGGAAGAGCCCCGACGTGTCGTTCAACGAAAGGCGCATCTTGAGGCCGGACGCCGCCCAGGTCGTCCCCGACGCGGCGGCGTACGCCGCCGAGTAGCTGCGCGCCGGATCGGTCGTGGTGCGGTGCATCGAGCCGGTGCCGGTCGCTCCCGAGAACGTGATGTAGAAGCACACGTCGTCGACGCCGTTCCAGAAGAAGCTCGTCGGCAGGTTCATCGGCGACCACGCGT
Organism: Planctomycetota bacterium; assembly: GCA_035626575.1. Lineage (GTDB taxonomy): Bacteria > Planctomycetota > CAIWVZ01 > DASPNK01. The sequence goes on from DASPNK010000083.1 coordinate 3,194, forward strand.
CCTGCGTCAGAGGCCACGAGAACGGCCCGCTGACGCTCGAGTCGTAGAGCATCGTGACGTCGAGGAAGCTCCCGAGCGACGACAACGTCGGCGACGGGAAGAGGAACGGATTGGTCGCCGGGCCCTGGACGTGTCCCATCATGATCTGGCACGTCGTCGCGACGAACGTCCCCGTGTAGCAGGGCGCGAACGAGATGTCGTTCACCTCGGGAACCGACGCGACCAGGTAGGACGCCGGAATGTACCCCGCATAGGAATAGGCCGGGCTGCCGAAGGGAATGACGTTGCAGGGCCCGACGGAGGTGAGCGTGTCGGGAACGACCGACTCCGACGCGGAGACGGGGCACGAGTTCTGGGCGAACGTCGCGGCGGCGACGAGCGCGAGGACGGCGGCGAGGCGGAACGGATTCATCAGGAGCTCCGGCGGAAACGGAACGAAAGCGGCGCCCCGAAGGGCGCCGCGGGCGAATGAGGCGGACGGGTCCGCTTGCGGCGATCACACGCGCGCCGCCGCGCGGAAGGGCCGCGGCGCGCTTCGGATCACATCCAGGTGATGCGACCCACCGTCGATTGACCGAGGTAGCTGAAACCCGGCGCGAAGACGATGGTGACGAAGTCCCACGTCGTGCCGATGTACGGCGCGAAGGTCGGGGCGGGCACGACCAGCGGCGCGCCCGGATAGAACGGCGGCGGCACGGGCGTCAGGAAGTGCAGCGGGTTGCCGACCGACGCCGTGGGGAACGTCGTGAAGATGTTCCACGTGAGGAAGTCGGGGGTGATGCCGAACAGCGGCCCGGCGCACACCGCGGTGGGCGTCGCCGCGGTGACGAGGGTGTAGCCCTCCGACGCGCCCGACGGGATGTTCTGCGCGTCGAGGATCGCGCCGCCGCCGACGATGGGCGTGACGACGGTCTGGAAGAGTCCGGACGTCTGGTTCAGCGAGAGGCGCATCTTGAGCCCGGAGGCGGCGAGGTTCGTCGTCGCCGCGGCCGCGGCGTACGACGCGGTGTAGCTGCGCGCAGGTTCGGTCGTCGTGCGGTGCATCGACCCGGTCCCCGTGGCGCCGCTGAACGTGACGAAGAACCCGACGTCGTCGACGCCGTTCCAGAAGAAGCTCGTGGGGAGGTTCATCGGCGACCAGGTGTCCTGCGTCACCGGCCAGCTGAACGTGCCGTTCACCGTCGAGTCGTAGACCATCGTTGCGTCGAGGAAGCTGCCGAGCGACGACAGATTCGTGGTCGGGAACTGGAACGGATTGGGCTGCGGATTCGGGACGTGGCCCATGATGATCTGGATCGTCGGCGCGGTGAACGTGCCCGTGTAGCAGGGCGTGAACGCGACGTCCGTGACCTCGGGAACGGACGGGATCATGAACGACGCCGGAATGCGTGCGAGGTAGGAGTACGCCGAGCTCCCGAAGGGGATCGAGTTGCACGTCCCGACGGCGACGAGGGTGTCCGGGCAATAGACCTCGGTGGTCGAGACCGGGCAGCTGTTCTGAGCGGCGGCGAGGCCGGCGAGCAGGCTCGCGGCGACGCAGAGGGAGCGGAGGCGGGACATCGTAGGGCTCCTGAGAAACGGCTTGGGGGTGGCGCGGCGCGCGCGAAGGGCGCCGCGGCGGGGGTCGATCATAGTCGCCGGCCGGGCGTCCGGGGAACGCGCATCGCTCGACTTCCCCGCGTCGGTTTTCGCGTTTCCGCAGACGCCGTGCGGGGTCGCGCTCGCCGTGACGGTCGGGAGGCCGGGTGCTACGTTCCGCCGACGCGTCGCAAAGGGGGCGAAGGCGCCCGCCCGCGCGCGGAATCACTCATGAAGACCGCAGCCCAGATCCGCGCGGAGTTCCTCGACTTCTTCAGCCGGCGCGGGCATCGCATCGTTCCGAGCGCGCCCGTTTTCCCGCAGGACGACCCGACCCTGCTGTTCACCAACGCCGGGATGAACCAGTTCAAGGACGTCTTCCTCGGCTCGGGCCGGCGGGATTACGTCCGCGCCGCCGACACGCAGAAGTGCATCCGCGTCAGCGGCAAGCACAACGACCTCGAAGAAGTGGGGCGGGACACCTACCACCACACGTTCTTCGAGATGCTGGGCAACTGGTCGTTCGGCGACTACTTCAAGCGCGACGCGATCCGCTGGTCGTGGGAGCTTCTGACCGACGTCTGGAAGCTGCCGAAGGACCGCCTGTGGGTGACGGTCTTCGGAGGCGACCCGAAGGACGGGTTGCCGGCGGACGACGAGTCGGAGCGCATCTGGATCGAGGAGTGCGGGCTCCCGCGCGAGCGCGTGCTGCGCTTCGGTCGCAAGGACAACTTCTGGGAGATGGGCGACACGGGGCCCTGCGGCCCGTGCACGGAGATCCACTTCGACCGCGGCCGTCCGGACCAGAACCGCGCCGACGGCGCCGATCGCGCGATCGGCGTGAACGCCGGCAACGAGCGGTTCATGGAGATCTGGAACAACGTCTTCATGGAGTTCAACCGGAAGGCCGACGGCTCGCTGGAGCGGCTTCCGGCGCAGCACGTCGACACCGGCATGGGCTTCGAGCGCGTGGTCGGCGTCATCCAGGGCAAGACGAGCAACTACGACACCGACGTCTTCGCGCCGCTGTTCCGCGCGATCGAGAAGCTGGTCGGCAAGACCTACGGCGGGCGGCTGGACTCGGAGACCGACGTCGCCTTCCGCGTGATCGCCGACCACGTGCGCGCGCTCACCGCGGCCGTCGCCGACGGCGCGCTGCCGGGCAACGAAGGGCGCGGCTACGTGCTGCGCCGCCTGCTCCGCCGCGCCGCGCGGTTCGGCACGCAGGTGCTCTGCATGCAGGAGCCGTTCATCCACAAGGTCGTGCCCGCGGTGGCGGAGTCGCTGGGCGAAGCGTTCCCGGAGATGGTCGCGCGCCGCGATCACGTGATGCATGTGATCGAGGCCGAGGAGCGCGCCTTCGCGGTGACGCTCGGCAAGGGCGTCACGCTGTTCGAACAGGTGGCGGCCGAAGCCGAGAAGCGCGGCGACCGGACCATCCCGGGCGACGTCGCGTACCGTCTCTACGCGACGTTCGGGTTCCCGCGCGATCTCGTCGATCTGATGGCCCGCGACCGCCGCCTCGCGGTCGACGAGAAGGGCTGGGAGACCGCCCAGGAGGCGCATCGCAGCGCCTCGCGCGGCGAAGGCGGCGGGAAATGGCTGGTCGATCCCGACGCGCTGCGCGGGATCGAGCCGACGCGCACGCTCTTTTACGGCGAAGACGGCGGCGACGGCGTCATCGCCGCGGTGCGGCCGCTCAAGCTCATCGACGGCACGAAGCTCGTGCTCGACCGCACGCCGTTCTACGCCGAGTCGGGCGGACAGGTGGGCGACACGGGCGTCGTCGAGGCGCCGGGGTTCGTCTTCGAGGTGCAGGACGTCCAGAAGATGGGTCGCATCTTCCTGCACGTCGGCAAGCTGATCGAAGGCGACGCGGCCCGGCTCCCCGAGCGGGCGACGGCGACGGTCGACGCCGAGCGTCGCCACGACGTCATGGCCAACCACACCGCCACGCACCTCCTGCACTGGGCGCTGCGCGAAACGCTCGGCGAGCAGGCGGCGCAGCAGGGGTCGCTGGTCGCGCCCGAGAAGCTGCGGTTCGACTTCACGCACGCGCGGGCGTTGACGCTCGACGAGATCGAGAAGATCGAGCGCATGGTGAACGACCGGATCGTCGAGAGCGAGAGCCTGAAGACGACCGAAGAGGACCTCGCCGCCGCGAAGGCGCGCGGCGTCGTCGCGCTGTTCGGCGAAAAGTACGACGAGAAGGTCCGCGTCGTGAACATCGGCGGGTTCTCGCAGGAGCTTTGCGGGGGCACGCACTGCCGGTCCACCGGTCAGATCGGCGCGTTCCATATCACGTCGGAGTCGGCGGTGCAGGCCGGCGTGCGGCGGATCGAAGCCGTCACCCGCGGCGCGGCGGTCCGCCGCCTTCAGGAGCAGCGGCGCGCCCTGCGCGAGGCGACGACCCTGCTCAAGACGAGCGAAGCGGAGCTTCCCAAGCGCATCGCCGCCCTGCAGGACCAGCTCAAGGAAGCGAAGAAGGGCGGCGGCGCGCGCTCCGCGGCCGACGTCGCGTCGCTGGCGAAGGACCTGCTCGACAAGGCGACTGCGCACGGGGCGTCCCGCGCGATCGTGGCCCGGGTCGACGTCGGCGCGGGCGAACTGCCCGCTCTGGCCGACGCGCTGCGCAATCAGCGCGCCCGCACGGCGGGGCTCCTCGCCGCGGCCGACGAGGGCAAAGTCGCCCTCGTGGCGTTCGCCACGAAGGACCTCGCCGAGGCGAAGACCGTGAACGCCGGCCAGGTCGTGAAGGAAGTCGCCCCGCTGGTCGGCGGCGCCGGCGGCGGCCGGCCCGACCTCGCCCAGGCCGGCGGCAAGGACGCCGCGGGGTTGGACGCCGCCCTCGCCCGAGCGCGGGAGCTGTTCGCCCGGGCGCTCGCCTGACGCACCCGCTTTCGCTTTTTCGACGCGCGCCTTAAGCTCCGCGCGCGTCGACGCCGA
>DASPNK010000084.1:0-3383 GCA_035626575.1 Planctomycetota bacterium
CCGCCGGAGGTCGACATCGGAGGCGTTTGGAACGAGCCCCACGAGTCCGGTAACCGCACGTCCAATTTGAAGGGCTCGTCGCCGTCGAGCGCCACGACGGCGCGGCCGTGGTGATCGAGGGTCGCAGGCTCTCCGTGCGCCGACCGTCGGCGACGCGCGGCGGCGTCAAGGCGCAACGCCGCGGCGGACCGCACCAGCCGCACTTCGGCGCCCGCCAGAGGTTCGCCGTCGTCGTACACGAGTTGCACCGCCACGAGCGACGTCGTCCGCCGGCCGGCCGCGGTTGCGACCGTCCGCCATATCCCGGCGCCCGCTGTCGCCGCCGCAAGCACCGCGACCGCAACCCCGATCCTGCGCGTCCTGCGCGAATCCATGCCCCCGCCTTGCCGTGCGCCGGCGTTTCCCGCTCCCCTTCGAGCGGGGACGCCGCGCCACGACCGCTTCTTCAACGCTCGCGCGGAACGACAGGTTCGCGAAAGTCGCGCCGCCGATCCGACGCCGCGGTCAGAAAACGCACTCGACGGCGCCTCCTTCGACGACGTCGACGACCTGTGACCCGAGTAACACTCCAGGGGCGTAGAAGGTCCAATCGTGACAGCGGTACGCCGTCACGCGGTAACGGCCGGACGGCAGCGTCATCGGCGGCGGACGGTAAGGCTCCGTCGACGGGCGCTGTTTGAGACGGAGCCGCCGGATCACGGGGCCTTCGACGACCACGTGCAGATGGCCGTAGACGAGCCGCCCCGGCGCCACGACGGCGAGGACGCCCGACTGCGGCGGACGGCCGCCGCCCGGCGCCTCGATCACCCGAATCGCCGCGTCGACGTCTTCGCTGACGAACCGCACGGCGGCGTCGAGCGGGGCGGCGACCCGTCGAGGCGCGTCGTTCCCGTCCGCATCCCGGCAATCGCTCGAGTCCAACCACGCGGCGCCCGCGGAGAGCGTCCAGTCGCCTTCGGGTACGAGCACCTCGCGCGACGGCGGCAGACGCAGCGCGACGACCGAGGCTCGGGGCTCGACGGTAGCGACCGCCTGAAGAAGTTCTTTCTGCACCGCGACGAGACACGTCCCGTCGGATGCCACCGCGCATCGACCGCGCCCGTCGGCGTCCAGCGCGAATCGCGCTTCGCGCTCCCCCTGGCGGATCACGCAAGTCGCCGCCGACGCCGGAGCGCCGTCGGCCCTCGTCGCCTCGACGGAAATCACGACGAACGAGGCGGGACAGGGCAGGTCGACCACCCGCAGCTCTTCGGCGCGGAACGCTTCAAAGCGTATCGAGGAGGCGACGCAGGGCGTCTCGCCGTCGCCGGTCGCGACGCGCACATCGGAGACCCGCATGTCGACCGCTTCCCCTGCCGGCGGCTCGAGGGTCACCGTCCGCGCGGCGCCTGGCGTCGCCGGAGGGATCGAAGGCGGCTCATCCACGAAATCGTCGGGATCGTGCAGGAAGACTCTTCCGCCGACGACTTGTTCGGGAATGCGGACCAAGAGGCGCGGCTCGCGGCGCAGGACGACCCGCATCTCCTTTTCGAATCGCCGGCCGTCTTTGCTCGAGGCGAGCCTGGGCAGAAGCTCGGGGAGGTATCCGTCCTTGGCGACCGAGACGTCGAACCCGTCGGGCGGCGCCTGAAACGCGACGCCGCCGTCCGGCAGGCGCTCGAGATCGACGCTCCCCTTCGCGCGATCGTCATGCATGACGACGTCGAACTCTTCGACGGCCGCGCCCGACGTGTCGACGACTCGCAGGGAGCATTTCTCTCGACGCGGTCGCAGCACGCCGACGTCGACGACGCCGTCGACCGGTCCGTCCAGCGCGACGCCGGCGTGGAACTCTTCGCGGCGCCACTCCGCCGCAAAGCGCTCCCGTTCCACCCACTGCGCCGTCACACGGAGCGGGGGCGTCCCGTCGAGAGCCAGGACGCGGGCGTCGCGCGGGACGGGCAGGACGAATCGTCCTTCGCGATCGGAGGACGCGCCGGAGACGATGCGCGTGCGCCCGTCCTCGAACTGCGCCCTGATTGCGCACTGCGCGCCGGCGATGGGACGCCCCGCCTCGTCCTCGACGCGGCCGACGACGCGAGGTAAAGCGCGGACGACGAAGGTCACCGCCCCGTCGGGACGAACCTCGAACGACGAAGCCCTCAGGCAGTACGGCGAGTCGAGCCATGCCTTGCCGGTGGTTCCAGGGTCCGACATCAACAACCGGCGCGTCACGTCGCCCGTCGCCGCCGTCACGACGTGCGTATCCTCGTTTCCGGCGGACGCCGCCGCCGGTTGCGTCGGTCGCGCGAGGCCGACCACCACGGGCGTCCCCCGCCAGTTTCGAAAAACGGCGACGCCGTCCGCGTCGGTGATCGTCGTCAGACATCCCCTCTCCTCGTCGGTGGGACGACCGGACGCCGCGAGGGTCAAACCCTCGGACGCCGCACCCGCCTCATCGACGACCTTCACGCGCACGGCGGTCGACGCCACGACGCAGCGTTCGACGCCCGCCGACGTCGAAGACGGATCGGAGACGAAATCGGTGCGGTCGACGAAACGCGGATCGGGGAGGTACTCCCCCGCCATGCGAAACGCCGCGCCGGCGGGGACATCGACGTACGCGCGACCGCGCGCGTCGAGGACCACGTCGTCCGACATGTCGTCGGTGAATCGCGACCACCGCTCCGGCCCGTCGGCGGCCGCTCTCGGCCACGCCCGCATGCCTGCGAGAGGGACGCCGTCGGGAAACACCACTTCGACGAGCCGCCGCTCGGTCCCGGGGCGCGGCGGCGCGGGCGGGGTCGTCGGGAGGCGCGACTCCGGGTCGTCGAACGCGGACGCCGACAAGGTCGCACCGCCGCGAACGACGGCGTCGCCCGCGCGCTGGGCTACCGTCTCCGCCGCATCGAACGACGATCCCTGCACGAGCGCGGCGTTTGAATCCGCCCGCTCGAGCCCGGACTCCGACCGCGACGCGAACCACCAGATCGCCGCGGCGCCGCAGACGACGCCGACCGCAAGTCCTCCGCGCGCGCGCATGACGCGCGCGATGGTACCGGACGCTTCACCGCAGGCGGGCGTCCTCGAAACCGAGAACCGGTGACGAGCTCAACGTCGAACGGTCAGAAACGGCATTCGGACGACTTCCCCTCGACGATGTTCACGACCTGCGTCCCGAGGCGGCGACCACGGTCGTGTTCGTCCCATTCGTCACAGCGATACGCCGTCACGCGGTACCGACCGGCGGGCAGCACCATCGGCGGCGGCCGATACGGTTCGACGGACGGCCGCTGACGCAACCGCATTCGACGCGGGTTCCGCCTTCGTCGCCTCGTCCGGCGCGCGTCTCGCCTCGCTCCGGCACGCCGCGAGCACCGCGAGAAGCGCGAGGGCGACCGCGC
>DASPNK010000085.1:0-4203 GCA_035626575.1 Planctomycetota bacterium
GTCGTTCCGCGCCTCGCCGCCGCCCGCGCGCGCGTCGACGCGGCGGGGCGCGCGCTGACGGCGCTCGATCCGACCGCCGTGCTCGCCCGCGGCTACTCGCTCACCTGGATCGAAGACGCGGGCGGCGCCCGACGCCTCGTGCGCGACGCCTCCGAAGCCCCGGACGGCGCGACGCTGCGCACCGTCTTCGCCCGGGGCGACGCGCTGCGGTCGAAGGTCGTCGGCCGCGCGCCGAAAGACGAAGGCGCGTAGCAGGGCGCGCGGTCACTCGCGCGCGTCGAGGAACTCCTTCAGGATCTCCCTGAGGAGCGCGGCCTGCGCGTCGTCGCCGGGGCGCAACGCGAGCGCGCCGCTGCGCAGTTCCGGGTCGTCGCTCTCGACGGCGCGCGCGCGGCCGGGGTGGACGGCGTACGCCGCGTACACCGCCGAGAGCCGCCGCGGCGCCCCGAGCCGGAACTTCTTCGTGGTCGACGCGAGGCGACGGCCGTAGAGCGCCTTCCGGCGATGGATGTCCGGCGACGCGGACAACGTGGCGTCGATCACCAGGAGCGTGCGGACGTAGCGGCGGTCGGCGCGTTCGAGGACGTAGTCGGGCGTGAGCACGCGCCGCTCGTCGCCGGCCGCCGCCGCGAGCTCGACGCCTTCGACGGGCGAACGGTCGCGGCGGAAGGCGGGCGCGGCGTGCAGGCGAAGCCGGCCGTGGACCGGAGACCGGAACCCCGCCGGCGCGCCGCCGGGCAGCGCGGCCGCGGGGCCGTCGGGCTCCTGCGTGAAGCCCAGCTCGCGGAGGGCGCGCGCCAGGCGCACGCCCACCCAGCGCTCGTAGAGCTCCGTGAGCGCGGGAGCTTCGTGCTCGGCTTCCACGAACAGCCGACGGAGCCGCTCCTCCTCCAAACCGCCGCGCCGGAGCGCGAGGTCGTCGGCCAAGGCTTCGCGGAGGATGCGGTAACCGGACGTCGGCGGCAGCGGATGGGGGAACTCGGGGCGCGAGGCGCGCCGCGCTTCGGCGAGGAAGCGGTCGGCGCCGAGGCGGCGCCTCAGGCCGCGCGCCGCCTCGCGCAGCGAACGGGCGAGGCGTTCGGCGCGGCGCGTCGCGCGCGGGTCGTCGAAACCGATCGTCCCCGGCGCCCGGGCGCGCGAGGCGGCGAGGGCCTCCTCGTGATCGGCGCGCTCCAACGCCGCCTTGGCGAGCCGTTCGACGACCCACCGCGCGGCGCGGTTCAGGTCGGTGTCGTAGTCGAAGTCCTGATCGTCGGCGGGGAAGAGGAGCGGCATCGGGCGGCCGTCCGAGGAAAGCCCGACGGCGCCGGTCCGGAACGCCTGCGCCAACGCGGCGATCGCGCGCGACCCGCTTCGGACGTGCGGCGTGCGGCCCCCGCCGTCGGTCGGGCGGCGGTCGGGCGCCGACGCCACGAGGTCGAGACCCTCGTGGACGCGGGCGAGGATCTTCAGCATGACCTCGGCCTGCGACCGCGCCCGCCAGAGGCCGAGGCGCGCGCGGCCGACGCCGGAGACGCCGCGCAGCGCGCTCTGAGCCTCCCAGTGCGCGCGCAGCTCCTCGGCGATCTCCGCGTAGAGGCGCCGCCAGCGGTCCTCGACCGGGACCTCGATCTCCGCCGCGCCCGCCGGAGCGTCGTCGATCAGCACGTGCGCGGCGACGCGGCCGAACGCCGCCTGCGCGCGCACGATCTCGCCCCACGCGTCGCCGGCGACGTACCACCCCGGCTCGCGCTCGACGAGCGGCACGCGCGGCCATCCCTCCGAGGGCGGGCCGCCGACGCACAGCTCGATCCGGCGCTGCCGCGCCCCGTCGAGCTGCGGCAAAGCGCCCGCGTGGAGCTGCAGCGCGAGCGGGTCGCCCGGCGGGTCGAAGCCGAGCCGCGCTTCGATCGAGCGGGCGCTCGCGGCGATCCAGAGCTTGACGGGGAGCATCGGCCGGTCGCCTCGACGCGCGGACCGGCTTAAGACTGGCCCGACACGTCGCGCGCGCTCTGCAGCTGCTGGCGCCACGTCTCGGCGCGCCCCGCGCTGCGCAGCAGGCAGAGGGCGCCTTCGACCGACCCGTTGAGCGCGCCGTGCAGCTCGTCGACGGCGGCGAGGTCGGCCTGCTCGAGGGCGGAGAACGAGAGCGCGGGCAGCACCTGCTCGAGGACGGCGACGTCGAGCGCGTCCGACGCGACGCGGAGCCGCGTCTCGGCGTCGGCGGGCGGCGCCGCGGCGATCGCGGCTTCGACGTAGCGTAGGACGTCGGTCAAGGCGCGCGCGCCGAACGCCCGCCCGCCGCGGCGGAGCGTCTCGTGCAGGTGGGTGAGCGTGTCGGCGATCTCCTTGGTCGAGGCGGCCGCGTGGCGCGGCGCGAGCGCCGACAGCACCGACTCGAGATGCACGTCGACGCGGATGAACGCCGCGCGGTCGAGCACGCGGGGCGACAACGCGTACCCCGACCCGTCGGCGTTCATGGTGCCGACGAAGTAAAGGTTGAGGGGAAGCCGCACGCGCGCCTTGAGGTGCGGGACGGGCGAGCGCTTCGCGATCTCCTCCTGCCGCTCGGGCGGGAAGAACTCGATTTCGCGGTCGTCGCCCTCCACCTGCGTGCGCGAGAGGATCTCGGCGAGGAATTCCTCGGGGCGCGCGAGGTTCAACTCGTCGAACGTGACGAAGAACGGCGCCGGGGCGCGCTTGGCGCGGCGCGCCTCCTCCTCGGCCGCCGCCGCTTCGAACAGGAAGCGGGCGAACGGCGTCGCGACGAAGGTGTCGTTGATGGGGTTGAAGTAGCCGAAGAGATCTTCGCGCGTGCGCCACGACGGCTGCACCGGGACGAGGAGGTGCCGCGCGCCGTGGGCGGCGAGCGACTGCGGGAAGAGCCGGGCCATCGCCGTCTTCCCGGCGCCGGGGCCGCCGGCGAGGATGACGAACCCCTTGGCGTCGAGGCTCTGCGCGAACCGCGAGAGGACCTCGCGCGGATACCCGAAACCGCGCTCCTTGAAGAACGCCTCGAGCTGCTCGGCCGGCTGCTTCGGCAGCGGCGCGCGCTCGACGCCCGCGCGCGAAGACGCGCGGAACGCGGTGACCGCGCCGCCGCCGCTCGCCTTCGCCGGCGCGGCGCCGCGGGCGACGATCTTCGACTCGATCTGCTCCAGCGCGCGGCGCGGGATGGCGCCGCCGATGTCGGTGGTCTCGCGCCGCGCCGTCTCGGGCTCGGGCTCGAAGCGCGCGCGGACGTCCGAGAGAAAGCGGAGCGCGCGTTCGCGGTCCCGTTCGAGCTCGAGGGTGGCGCCCTGGAGCGCGCCGTGCGCCTGCGTCAGGTCGTGCAGCACGCGACGCACGTCTTCGGTGCGGGCGCGCCGGACGTACGCCGACGGCTCGATGCCTTCGGCGCGCTCGCGGGCGCGCGTGATGTCGGCCACGTCGGGCAGGAAGCGCGCCCACTGGCCGTCCATCGGGTCGATGCGCCACCAGCGGCGGTTGCGGAAGTTCACCTCGCGGATGCGGTCGACGACGTAGGCGCCGGTGGCGAAGAAGCGGCGGTCGCCGTCGTCGATGCCGACGCCGCCCTGGTTGCTCTGCGCGGCGAGCAGGATGAGCTGGCCGCGAAAGGCGTCTTCGCGGCCGTGGAAAGCCTGGTCGCCGGGGCCGTGGTCGACGTAGAAGTGCGGCTCGGCGGCCTCGAAGGCGCGGAGGTGGATGCAGCGGTCGTCGCCCTGCGCGCAGAAGCGGAGGCGGAAATCCTCCTGGGCCCCGCAGTCGTAGGAGGCCGCGCCGTCGCAGATCCTGCCGGCGAACCCGTGGCGATGGCTGTTGACCTTGAGGATCAGGACGCGCTCGATGGGCGGCGCGGGCTTGGTGGTCATGGAGGAGGGGCCGATCCTGGTCGGAGCACGGGATCCGGGGGGCGCGGCGGAAGCGCGCGGCGCCGCGCATCATGCGGATCGGCCGTCGCCCGGGCAAGCGCGTCGCGAGCCGGGCGAGTTGCCTCTCACGGCGGCTTTGGCATGATCCGCGTCGCTCCGGCGCGCGGCGACGCGCGCAGGGAGCGCTCGGCCCCGTCGTCTAGGCCGGTCTAGGACACCAGGTTTTCATCCTGATAACACGGGTTCAAATCCCGTCGGGGTCATCGGGGCGCGCGGCGTGACGGCCGCGCGCCCCGCTTCGTTGACGCGTCGTCCGCGGGCGTCGGCGCCGGTCGCAGCGGACCACGCGGCG
>DASPNK010000086.1:0-2651 GCA_035626575.1 Planctomycetota bacterium
GGGCGCGATCAGCCCGGCGGTGGGCGCGGTGGTTTCCGGCCAGCCGGTCGTCGTGACGCCTTCGGCGCCCACGATGTACAAGCTGACGGTGACCGACGCGGGCGGCGACGTGATCGAGTCGCTCCTCTTCGTGGACGTCGCGGCTCCGGCCGGGACGCTGCATGAGGCGCGCACCGACTTCGCGGCGGCCCGCCTCCAGGACGGCCGGGTGTTCGTGTCCGGCGGCTCGAACGGTTCGGCGCTCGACGCGACCGAGCTGGTCGACCCGGCGCGCAACTGGTCGACGAAGGGCCCGGCGCTGTTCGCTCCGCGTGCGAAGCACGTCTCGGCGGTCCTCGCCGACGGGCGCGTGCTGATCGCGGGCGGCGAGATCGGCGGCGCGGCGACGGCGACGGCCGAGATCTACGATCCGCGCGTCGCTCCGATCGGCCAGGTCTCGATGACCGGCGTTCTCTCGACGGCGCGCGCTTCGGCGGCGGCGGTCGTGATGAACGACGGTCGCGTGCTGGTGATCGGCGGTCGCGCGGCCGGCGTCCCGGTCGCGGCGTGCGAGGTCTACGATCCGGCGACCGGCGCCTTCACGGCGACGGGCTCGCTGATCGAGGCCCGCGGCGACGCGACGGCGACGCCGCTCGGCGACGGGCGCACGCTCGTGGCGGGCGGCCTCGGCGTCGGCGGCTCGCTGGCGACGGCGGAGGTCTACGACCCGGCGACGGGCGTCTGGACCTCGGTCGGCGCGATGGCCTCGGCCCGCACGCGGCACGCCGCGACGCGCCTCGCCGACGGGACGGTCCTCGTCTCGGGCGGCGCGGCCGGAGTCGACCTGTCGACGCAGGAGATCTACGACCCGGCGACGGGCGCGTGGACCTCGGCGGCCGACCTGGCGACGGCGCGGCGCTCGGCCTGCTCGGCCCTCTGGGTCGACGGCAAGGCGTACGTCCTCGGCGGCCTCTCCGGCGCGTCGGCGGTCGCCGCGGTCGAGATCTTCGACCCGGCCACGGGCCTCGTCTCGGTCGCTCCGTCGCTCAACGCGGCGCGCGGCCGCGCGGCGGCCTTCGCCGGCCCGTTCGGCGTCCTCCTGATCGGCGGCGAAGACGCGGGTCTCGCGCTCGGCACCTTCGAGATCTACCTCCCCTGAGGTAGCCCCCGCGACGCGCCGCCTCGGCGGCGCGTCCCGTCCGCCGAGGGCGGCGATCCGCAAGGATCGCCGCCCTCGCGGCGTTTACGGGGGGACTCCGTCGTCGCGCCCGCGGCGCCGTGGTCACCGCATGGTCAATGCGCCCACCGCACGCTCCGCTTAGAGTGCGAACGCGGCGCGAGCGCGCGGCACGGACCGCACGACGCAGCCTGATGCCTTTCAGAGCGACGGGGACGGAATGGCTGCTTGGACGCGCGAGGAAGTCGAGGCGATCGTCGACGACTACTTGGCGATGTTGGCGTCGGAGCTCTCGGGAGTCCGCTTCGACAAGACGGCGCACCGTAGGAGTCTCAAGACGCGGTTGCGCGACCGGAGCGACGGCTCGGTCGAGTTCAAGCACCAGAACATCAGCGCCGTCCTTCTCGACGCCGGGTTCCCCTATGTCGCCGGCTACAAGCCGCGCTCGAACTACCAGCAGCTCTTGAAAGAGGTCGTGGCGGATCGTCTACGCGACTCGAAGGAGCTGCTTGAGCTGGCGCGACACGACGCCGAGCGGCCGATGGCGGTCCCGGAAGTCAAAGACGTGTTGGCCGTGCTGACCGAGCCGCCTCGCCTTGAGCCGGCGAAAGCGCGCAAGAGCGACGCCGCGCGGCGGATCCGCATCAGCCTGGCGACCAACTACCTTGAAGCCGAAGCGCGCAATCGCTCCTTGGGCGACGCGGGCGAGTCGTTCGTGATCCGCTACGAGAAGGCGCGACTCGTTCGAGCCGGCAAGGAGGACTTGGCGGCTCGTATCGAGCACGCCGCGAAGGTGCGCGGGGACGGCTTGGGCTACGACGTCCTGTCTTTCGAAACGACGGGCGCCGAGCGCTTTATCGAAGTGAAGACGACCAAGTACGGCGATCACACGCCGTTCTTCGTGACGCGAAACGAGGTCGCGGCTTCACGCGGATTGGCGGACAGGTTCCATCTCTACCGGCTCTTCGACTTCAAGCACACGCCGAGGCTCTACACCCTTCCCGGCGCTTTAGAAGTGAGTTGCCGCCTTGATCCGGCGACATACCTGGCGCTCCCGAGCGGACGAGGAACCGCGCGCACCGCCTGAGCGACATCGGCACGCGGCCATCCACGAGAATCCCAAGCATCCGTCCGCGACCCAGGGTAAAGGACGCCCATGTCCCGAACCCTCAAGGGCCTCGGCGGTCCGGCGCCCGTCTCCCCGCGTCTCTCGCCGCTCGGAACGCCCGCAAGAGGCGCCGTTCGAGCCTCCGAGATCTGCGACCTCGCGTGGGCGGTCGGTCAGAAGATCGTTTCGTTACGAGACGTCCCGCACGCATCGTTGGCCGTCGTGTTCGACGTCGTCTCCGGCGTTCTGCTCGGGCGCGCTTTCGCGCGGGAGCCGTCGAGTGCGGCGAGCGAAGCGTGGCGCGACGCCGTGTCGCGCCGACGTCCGCCGCACGTTTGCCTCTTTCACGACTTCGTCGGCGAACCCTTCACCGACCGGGCGTTCCGC
>DASPNK010000087.1:0-4158 GCA_035626575.1 Planctomycetota bacterium
TCCGCGGCACGTGCCACGGCGCGCCGTCGGCCGCGAGGCCGTCGTCGCGCCACGGGTTCCGCTCCAGCACGCACTCCTCGAGCATCAGCACGGCGCTCGCCTGATGATGCTGGCCGCCGCCGTCCCAGTCGGGGTCCATGACCAGAACGACCTCCGGCCTCACGCGCTGAAGCACCGCGCGCGAAGCGCCGAGACCCGGCCGCGCCGGCGCCCATTTCTCCATCGTCTCCGCCCAGCTGAACGAGTAGCCGAAGTCGGGGAACGGGGGGACGTCGCGGTCGTAGGGGAACTGCTCGATCCCGTCGAAGCGGTGCGCCGCCTCGAGCTCGGCGTCGCGCAGCAGCGCCAGCGCCTCGCCCTGCTCGTCGCCGATTTCGTTCTGCCCGCCTTCGCCGCGGGTCATGGTCCAGAGGACCACGCGCACGCCGTGCCGCCGGCGCAGCAACGCCGCGAGGGCGTTGTCCTCGTCGTCCGGGTGAGCCGTGACCATCAGCAGCGTCGCGCCGCAGGCCGCCGTGCGGCGGGCGAGGTCCTCCGCGACGAACCCGGCTTCGGGCGGCGGCGACGCGCGGAGCTGGGCGGGCGCGGCGCCGCCGAAGTGGAGCGACAACGCGGCGATCGCCGCACGACCGACGACGCGGAGAGGGCGTGCCACGGGGCGAACTTAGCGCGGCGGCCGGGCGTAAGGCGCCCGCCGCGCGACGTTCGGGCTCAAGTCGCGGAGGCCGTGCGCCCGATGCTCATCGTTCCCGTGATGCAGATCCTCGACCCGCCGACCGTCCTCCTCCTCGAGGACGAGCCCATGGTGCGCGACCTCGCCGCAAGAGAGCTCGAGCGCGCGGGCTACCGCGTCGTCGCCGCGCGCGACGGCGTGGAGGCGCTGCTGCTCGCCGAGTCGGAGCCGGTCATCGACCTCGTGGTCGCCGACGTGATGCTGCCGCGCCTCGGCGGGCCGGAATTCGTCCGCGTGCTGCGCAGCCGCCGGCCCGAAGTGCCGGCGCTGTTCATTTCGGGCTACGCCGAAGATCCCCTCGGCGAGCCGGGCGCCTGGAGGAGCGGCGACGCCTTCCTCCCGAAGCCGTTCACGCTCCGCCGCCTGGCCGACGCCGCCGCCGCGGTCCTCGGCGCGCCGCGGGCCGTCTGACCGCCGGTCAGCCTCCCAGCTCCGCGACGAGCCGCGGGCACGGGATCACCGACTCCATGTGCCAGAGCATGAAGCGGACGTCGCAGACGACGTTCCGCGACCGCTCCGGCGACCATCCGAAGTCGCCCGCGACGTTGTGGAACACGCGGTCGAAGTTGACGCCGACCAGCTCTCCCGCGCCGTTCACCACGCAGGATCCGGAGTTCCCGCCGGTCGTATCGGCGTCCGAGAGGAAGCACATCGGCACGTCGCCCAGCTCCCCGTCGAAGAAACGGCTTTCGCGACGCTTCGCCGCCGCGGCGATCAGGGCGTCGGGCGCGTCGAAGGGTTCGGCGTCGACGTGCTTGTCGAGCAGGCCCCTTACGGTGGTCTGCGGCGTGAACCACACGCCGTCCTTCGGCGCGTAGCCGCGCACGGTCGCGGTGGAGACCCGGAGCGTCGAGTTGGCGTCGGGGTAGAAGGTGCGGCCGCGCCAGGCCTGCTGCGCGGCGATCCAGCGCCGGCCGACGTCGAGCTGCCGCCCGGTGAACTCGCGCCGCCGACCCGCCGCCGCCTTGCGCTCGGCCGCGAATCCTGCCGCCAGCGCCGTCAGCGGATCGTCGCTCGCCGCGATCGCCGCCGCGTCGAGATCCAGGAGCGCGGCGCGCGCTTCGCCCTTCAGCAGCTTCGACGACGACAGCGCCTTCTGGATCGCCGCCTCGCCGTCGAGCGCGAGGAACGGCTCGACGCCCCGCGGCCGCTCGTCGGGCGGCAGGCTCCGCGCGAGGTCGACGACGTACGCGAGCAGCGGCAGCTGGACCGTCGCCCAGTCTTCCATCGGCTCGTCCGACGCGAGGTGCTTGCGGAGCTTCGCCCGGGCTTCGGAGTCGGGCGCGCCGGAGGCGCGACGCTGCGCCGCGGCCGCGTCGACGGCCGACGAAGCCGCCGCCAGCAGCGTCAGCGCCGAGTTGGAGAACCCCGACAGCACGACGTCGCGGCGCGTCCACGCCGCCATGTCCCGCTCCAGCGCCATCATCTCGGCGAGGACGTCCCCGTGCTCCTTCGCGCGCTCCGGCGCCTCGGCGAGCCACCGCGAAAACGCGCGCTCTTCGTCGAGCTTGCGCGCGACCGTCTCATTCTTCGCCAGGCCCCAGATCATTCCCCGGGCGTTTTTCTCCACGTTGGCCAGGCTCTTGATCGGCGTGGACAGCTCCAGCGCCTTGGCCGCGCTCTCCTTCGACGCCTCCTGCAGCGTGCGGATGAAGCGCTCGAGCATCTTCTGGCGGAGCGGATACAGCAGCTCCTGACGCGCCGCGACGCCGACCGAGGTGAGGTACCGCTCGGTGCGGCCGGGATACCCCAGCACCATCACGAGGTCGCCGTCCTTCACGCCCTGCTTCGCGGTCTTCAACCAGTGCTTCGGGCGGTAGGGCACGTTCTCCGCGTGGTGCTTCCGCGGCGAGCCGTCCGGCGCCGCGTAGGCGCGGAAGAACATGAAGTCGCCGGTGTGCCGCGGCCATTCCCAGTTGTCGTCGTCGCCGCCGTATTCGCCCACGGCGCGCGACGGCGCGTACACCAGACGGACGTCGTCGAGACGCGTCCGGTAGTAGAGGTGGTACTGCGCGCCGTTCAGGAACGAGGCCACCGAGCACACCGTGTTCGGCTCCTTCTGCCCTTCGGCGACGAGCCTGCGGATCGCGCCTTCGACGAGATCCGTGCGCTCGGCCGGGCTCTTCGCCTCGGCCGCCGCCGCGTGGATGCGCTCGGTGACGTCTTCGATCCGGCGAACCACCAGCACGAACATCCCCGGCGCGGGCAGCTCTTCGGCGGGCGTCGTCGCGGCGTAGCCGTTCTCCAGCCGGTTGTTCTCCGGCGTCGACAGCTCCTGGACCGCGCCGTAGCCGCAGTGATGGTTGGTCAGGACCAGTCCGTCCGGGGAGACGAACGACGCGCTGCAGCCGCCGATCTGCACCGCCGCGGTGAGCACGCCTCCCTCGTCGGGCGTCCAGAACGCCTCTTTGCTCAGGGAGAGGCCGCGCGCGCGCAGCGCCTCCCAGTCCATGTCGAGGACCTGCTGCGGCAGCCACTGGCCTTCGTCCGGCGCGGCGCGGCGCCGCTCCCAGGCCGCGGGGGCGAGCGCGAGCAGGAAAGCGACGGCGAACGAGGCGACGCGGACGTGAGGCATGTCCTTCTCCGTGCGAGGGGCGGGATTCTACCGGCGACGCGGCGGACGGCGGCGGCGCGCTCCCGCTCCGTCGCCGCCGGGTCCCGCGCTATGTTCTTCCCCCCATGACCCCCGAGGGAACCGATGCGAGGCCCGCCGTGCTCGAGTTCTTCGCCGGCGGCGGCATGGCCCGGCTCGGGCTCGGCGACGGCTGGCGGACGGCGTTCGTCAACGAATGGGACGCGAAGAAGGCCGCGGCCTACGGAGCGCGGTTCGCGACCCCCGCGGTGCGCGAGGTCGACGTGGCGACCCTCGAGGTCGACGACCTTCCCGCCGGCGCGGCCTTGGCGTGGGCGTCGTTCCCCTGCCAGGACCTGTCCCTGGCGGGCGGCCGCGCCGGGCTCGACGGCGCGCGGAGCGGCACGTTCCACGCGTTCTGGCGGCTCATGCGCGGCCTCCGCGCGCGGGGCGACGCGCCTCCGCTGGTCGTGCTGGAGAACGTGCCGGGCCTCGTCACGTCGGCGGGCGGACGGGATTTCGTCGCGCTGATCGAAGCGCTGGCCGACGGCGGCTACCGCGTCGCGCCGTTGATCATGGACGCGAAGTCCTTCGTCCCGCAGTCGCGGCCGCGGCTGTTCGTCGTCGCGGTCGACGCCGCCGTCGACGTCCCCGACGCCCTGCGCGACGTCGAGCCGTCCGACCTCTGGCATCCGCGCGCGCTCCGCCGCGCCGTCGAGGCGCTGCCGTTCGATCTCCGCCGGCGCACCTGGTGGGCGCACCCGCCCGCGCCGCCGCGCGACGTCGTTCCGCTCGAAACGCTGGTCGAAGAGACGCCGTCCGGCGTGGAGTGGCATGCGCCCGAGGAGACCGC
>DASPNK010000088.1:0-6343 GCA_035626575.1 Planctomycetota bacterium
CGAGCGACGCCGCGCCGGCGAAGCGTTCGTCGTCGCGGGCGATCCGGCGTCGGGACTCCGGCCCGAGCGCCTGCGTTACGAGGTCCGCGCCGACGGACTCATCGGCGCGCGCGAGGCGTACGACCTCGTGACGTCGCGCGCCGTGCTCGAACACGTGAGCGACCTCGCGGCGACCTACGTGGATATGGCCCGCGCGCTTCGGCCGGGCGGCATGGCGGTGCACCTCGTCGACCTCAAGAGCCACGGCCTGCACCGCGAGCATCCGCTCGACTTCCTCACCTGGCCCGCCGCCAAATGGCGCCGCATGTACGCGGGCAAGGGTTTCCCCAACCGCCACCGCCTCGACCGGCACCGCGACCTCGCCGCCGCGGCCGGGTTGAAGGTCGAGCGCGTCGAGGTGGTGGACCGCGTCCCGGCGGACACGCTCGCCGCCGTGCGTCCGCACCTCGACGCGGAGTTCCGACACCTGAGCGACGACGACCTCTCGGCGCTCGGCTTCTGGCTGACCGCGCGGAAGCGGTGACGGGCGGCCGGCGCGGGCGGTCGCAGTAAAGTCGTCGCCATGACACTCCAGGACGCCATGAAGCGGTTGAAGGCGCTCGGCGACGCGAAGGTCCGCGCGCAGAACGCCAAGGCGGGCTGCGGCGACAACCAGTTCGGCGTCAAACTCGGCGACGTCCGCACGCTCGCGAAGACGATCAAGACCGACCGAGCGCTCGCGCTCGCGCTGTGGGACACGGGAAACGCCGACGCGCAGTTCCTTGCGGCGCTGATCCTGCAACCCAAGAGCCTCTCGGCCGACGAGCTCGACCGCCTCGTGCGCTCGGTCGCGTTCTCCCGCGTCGCCGACTGGCTCAACGCCTACGTCGTCTCGCAACATCCGGAGAAAGAGGCGCTCCGGAAACGCTGGATGACGGATAGGGACCGCTGGGCCGCGCGCGCAGGCTGGCACCTCACCGCGGAGCGCGTCGCCAAAGATCGCGACGCCCTCGACCTCTCGGCGCTTCTCGACCGCATCGAAAAAGAGATGGCGCGGGCGGCGCCGGAGATCCAGTGGACGATGAACGGCGCCCTCGCCGCGATCGGCATCCACGACGCGAAGCTCCGCAGACGCGCGATCGCGATCGGCGAGAAGCTCGGCGTGTACCGCGACTACCCCGTCTCCAAGGGCTGCACGTCGCCGTTCGCGCCGATCTGGATCGACTTCATGGTGAAGCGCGCGGAGGGATGAACCGGCGCCGCCGCGCGCCGCGCGCCGCGCGCCGAAGCGCACGTTCGCCCGCTGGAGAGAGTTCCCCATGACGACGGCTCACGGCTCCCGCGTCACCGTGCACATGGCCGCGAGTCTCGACGGCTTCGTCGCCCGCAGGGACGGCCGCGTCGACTTCCTCGAAACGACCGATCACCACTCCGGCGGTGCGTCGCTCGACGCCGACGTCGTCGAAGCGTTCCTCAAGACCGTCGACGCGTACGTGATGGGTTCGCGCACCTACGAGGTCGCCCTCGCCTTCGAAGCGCAGGGCCTCGGGTGGCCCTACGGCGACAAGCCGACGTTCGTGCTGACGACGCGCGCCCTCCCGCGTCGGCGTCCGACGGTGGAGTTCCTCTCAGGCGCCCTCGCCGCCGTGCTTCGCGACCGCCTCCGTCCGAAGTTCCCGTCGATCTGGGTCGTCGGCGGCCCGACCGTCGTCGGCGAGTTCCTCCGCCAGGGACTCGTCGACGAAGTGCGCCTCTCGATCCTCCCCATCCTGATCGGCGACGGGCTGCCCTTCTTTCGGGGCCTTGAGGACGACGTTTCGCTGCACCTCGCGGCGACGACGGCGTACACCACCGGAATGATCGAGTTGCGGTACGAGGTGCGGACGCGGGGGCCGGAGCGACGTTCCTCGGCGCCGGAAAGGTGACGGCGCGGACCGCGGGTCCATGTCGACGCTGCGCGGCCGGACCGCGGCGCACGGGGGCGCACCGGGAACTCCGCCGGGAACGGTGCATCCAACGCGACGACCGACGTGCTCGTTCTCTAAGATCCTCTCCCGGGTCTCCCATGTCGCGATACACGAACCGGAAGCGCCGGCGCGCCCTCGGCGGCGTCGTCGACCCTGCCGCCGGGCTCGCTCGCCGGCTCCTGTTCTGCGCCTTTTTCGCAGGCACTCTCGTCGCGCAGGCGCCGACGTCGGAATCGCTGCACCGCGCGTTGGAGCGCGCGTCGACCGCGAACGCGCTCGACGACGTCGCGCCGCAGATTGAAGGCTGGGCCCGCGCGCGGCGCGGCGACCCCGAAGCGGCGAATCTCCTGATGGCGCTCGGCGCGCGGAATGCGGCTCTCCTGCGCAACGCGGCCGCGACGGCGGTTTACGAGCTCGTGTCGACCGCCTACCCCTCGCACCGCGTCGCGGGAGCCGTCGAAGCCGCCCGGATCCGGTACCTCACGGAACCCTTCGAACGCGCCGTCGCCGCGATGGAAGCCGCGCTCGCGTCCCTGCCTTCGAACGCCGAGCCCAATACCGCCGAAGCGATGGCTCACGACCGCGGGGTTCGTTCGCTCTCCGAGTGGTACGAGGCCCGAGGCGCGTGGTCCGTGGCGGCCGACGTGCTGGAACGTCCGCTTCGACACCGATCGCTCTGCGGCACCTGCGACCGCATGACCGAGGCGGGCCGCGATCTCCGGTCGGCGCGGCTCCGTCTTCGCGCCGGCGACGCGCTCGAAGCGGCGTTTCGTCTGCTCCGATGGGTCGACGTCGGCGCGTACGCGGCGCAGGAGCTCTTCGCCGAAGCCGCGCTCGCATCGGATCCGGCGGCCTTCGCCGATCGCGTCGCGGCGTCGCCGGCGTACGCGTGGAAGGCGGACGTGCTCGCGCCCGTCGCCGCGCTCCTCGCGGCGCGCGGACACGACGCCGCGGCGATCCTCGCCGTCGCGGGCGCCGATCCGCGATGCCCGGACCACGTCGCCTGCCGGGTGGCGGCGCGACTCCTCATCCGCGCGGGGCCGCCCGCGGTCGGCGAGCTCGCGCGGCGGGTGCGCGCCGGCGACCTGGTCGCCGTCGCGGTCGCCGCACAGATCGACGACGACGACGTTCACGCCGCGCTGACCGACGTCGCCGGCCCGTCCGGCGAATCCCCCGCGGGTCGCGCGGCTCGGCGGTCGCTGGAAATCGTCCGCGCCCGCAGGGCGGCGCTCCGCGACGTTAAACCGGTCGACCGGATCCGATCCGAAACGCACTCCGCGACGCGCCCGACGCGCCGGGGTTGAGGCGGACGTCGCCGCTCGCGCGAGGCGCGGCGGACCGTTCCTCTTCGGCGGCCGACCGACGATGCGGTCGCGGCCTCGTCTCACGCGCGTGGACGGCGATCCGCGATCCCGCCGCTCGCGCTGTTTCAGCCGGGGCGTCCTGCCGGCGGTGGAACGGCGGCGGCGGCCTATCGGCGGCCGACGCTCGACCCGCAGCGGCCCGCCCTGGAGCGATGCGGAGGGACGGCTCTGCCTCGTCGGCGGGAGCTCGTCGCCGGCGCGCCGTTCCTGTTCGGCAGCCGACCGACGATGAGGATCGCGCTCGTCACTTCGCGCCTTTCGGGGTCGGTCGCGATTCGGGGTCTTCGCTCGGTCGCGTCGCGGGCGCGTCCTTCTCCTTGGCGCGCGCCGCGTCCATGCGCTGCAGGGCGTCGCGCACCGCGTGGCCGAGACGGTCGCGCGCCTTGAGCGCGAAGAGGGCTTCGAGCGGGGCGCGCAACCGCTCGTCGGCGATCTCGCCGGCGAGAAGGATGACGTCGCAATCCTCGTCCGGTCCTTCGATGCGGCGTTTCAGCTCGACGATCGCCGGATCGCCGAGGCCGCGAAGAAGCCGCGCCGCGAGGCTCGCGAAGGCGTCGCCGTCGCCCGGTCCCGTCTTTCGGAAGGCGTCGACCACGCGCGCGGCGTCGCTTGCCGCCCACGCCGCGACGAGGTCCAGCGCGCCGGTCGCCGGTTCGCGAACTCCCTCGGGAAGCGACGCAGCAAGCCGCAGCGCGTCCTCCAACCCCCGCGACCGGCCCACGGCTTCGGCCCAGCGGGCGGCGACCTCGTGGTCGCCATGGGACAACAACGGCGCGAGACGGGTCGCCGTCGCCGCCGGATCGCCGAGCGACGCCGAGAGACGTGCGATGAGCGAACGTCGCTGACGCTCCTTCCCCATGAGACAGGTTCCGCACCACGAATACGGGACCCATCGTTCGGCGGCGGCGAGCGCGCGGGCGTTCTCGCCGTGCGCTTCGCAGGCGTCGATCAACTTCAGGAAAGCGAGGTTCCGCGTGTCGCCGGCGTCCATGATCGACCGGTGCGTCGCGTGGGAGTCGGCGCTTGCCGCGGCTTCATACGCGACGATGGCCTTCGCGAGGTCGCCCTGCGCGCGATGGACGTCGCCGGCGCCGAGACGTGCGAACGCGAGATGGGCCGGGAACCGCCGCGCCATCTCTTCGAAGACGGCGTGGGCCGCTTCGAACCTGCGAGCCGCGCGCCAGCGCTCTCCGAGCGAGCCGAACAGCATGGGCGCCTGCTCGTGCCGAGGATGCGCGTCGATGAACGCTCGCACGTCCGCGGCGACCGAAGCGAGCCGTCCGGGGTCCTGCGACGCCTTTTCCATGGCGTCCCACAGGGACGCGGGATCCGGAGTCTGCGCGACGCCTCCGGCGGCCAGACACGCGAGGATGATTCCGATTCGCGACGCCATCCGGCGCCTCCTTGGCCGCGGATCATCGCATGTCGCGTCGCGCCGCCGTGAATCCAGGGAGATTCCCGCGGCGCGCCCCTTCGCGCGTCAGCGCAGCAGGTGATGGAGGTACGCGGTGTCGACCTCCATCGCGTCGAAGCACGGGAGCTTGGTGAAGGTCGCGACCTCGCGGCGGCCGAGGTCGGAGCTGGCGACGCGGCCGGAGATGGCGTGGGTCTTCAGGCCGAGGTCGCGGTCGAGGATCTGGATGCCGCCCGCGACGGCGAGCGGATCGCCGCAGCACAGCACCAGGCGGTGGATGTGCCGGCGGACGAAGGGGCTCTCGAGGATCATCCGCGTCTCGCGCTGGAGGATGCCGTCGGCCACCTCCATCACGACGTAGCCGCCCTTCGCCACGTGCGCGAGGTGGCCGAAGAGCCGGCGGAAGATGGTCTCCGCCTCTTCCCGCGAGACGAGGTACGTCGTCGGATAGCCGAGCGCGGTGAAGTCGGACACGACTTCGGCGCCGGCGTCCTCCATGAGGAGGATGTCCTTCAGCGACGCCGTCCCGGTCGCCTTGCCGGCCGCGACCTTCTCGCCGCGCGCGGCGAGGCTGTACACGCACGCCTTGGCGGCGGTGCTCTTTCCGGCGTTCATGCTGGCGCCGACCACCAGCACCAGCTTGACCTTGGCGAGGTCGGCCGGGTTCGGCTCCTCGGTGATCGCCGGGAAGTTCCGCGTGTTGACGATGCGGCCGTCGCGGTCGGTGGCGAAGCCGACGACCTCGACGCGCGTCGGGTCGATGATCGCCGAGTTCTTGCCCTTCACCTTGCCGAGGAGTCCCGACCGGGCGATGAGGTCGCACTTGGTGACCCCGCTCGTCGGAACCAGCGCCTCGAAGTAATCGGGCGCGTAGCGGTTCCCGAAGGCGCCGAGGAACTGAGTTCCGTCGAACGCCATGTGGATGCGCCCGGAGCCGTGCTCGATCGAGTGGTGCTGGCCGAGCCGCACGACGCGGCACAACGCGACGTCGCCCACCTCCGGCGTGCGCGCCGGATCGACCACCACTCCGCAGAGCTCCTTCTTGGCGACGGAGCACAGCGACGACGACGTGCGCACGCGAGCCAGCGGGAGACGCTTGGTCGGTTTCGCTGCGACGGTGGACATGGGGGGACGTCTCCGGAGGGACTGCGCGCCGGCGCGTCGGGGTCCGTTACTACGTCGGGCGGTTCCGCCGCCTCAAGCGGAGGCGGGAGTTTTTTCAGGCGGCCGTAAGGCGACGCGCGGCGAGGCGACGATCGGGCGCGCCCGCGCACGCGCCCACGTTGATAGAGCGCAGGATGCGCGCGGGGAGCGACCGTCGCGAAATCGCGTCGGGTCAGCGGGCCGCGACGGTCGCGGCGTCGGCGAGCGCCTCGTCGCGGTCGACGGGACGTCCGCGGTCCGGAAGTGCACGACCATGGTCGCGCGGCGCCGCCTCGGGCGGTCGCGACGCCGGGGGCGGATCGGGAATCCGCTCCCACGACGGAGGCGGCACGACGTCGCTCGAAGCGCATCCGGCGAACCCCGCGACCGCGAGCGTCGCGACCCACCACGTCCGTCGCCCGCGTCCCGACATCCGCGTTCTCCGAGCGCGCCCGGACGGGCGCCGGGCGAAAAGT
>DASPNK010000089.1:0-7751 GCA_035626575.1 Planctomycetota bacterium
ATGGACGCGGTCGACGTCCGTCCGGCCCTCGCGTAGAGTCGCCCGACCCGCGCCGGCCGCGCGGACCGAGGACCCCGATGGACGCCGCCAGGACCCGATCGTTCGTCGACGCGACGTGGGACGACGCCATCCTCCCCGCGCTCTGCGAGTACGTGAAGATCCCGAACCAGTCGCCGCTCTTCGACCGGGCGTGGCGCGAACACGGCCATATGGAGCGGGCGACGTCGCTCGTCGCGAACTGGATCGAAGAGCAGAAGATCCCCGGGGCGAAGCTCGAGGTGGTGCGCCTCGAGGACCGCACGCCGCTCATCTACGTGGACGTGCCGGGCGACGGCGACGACGTCGTCCTGCTGTACGGGCATCTCGACAAGCAGCCGCCCATGCTCCCCTGGGCGCCGGGGCTCGACCCGTGGACGCCGGTGGTGAAGAACGGGCGCCTCTACGGCCGCGGCGGGGCGGACGACGGCTACGCCGCGTTCGCGTCCACGACCGCCCTCAAGGCGTTGAAGGCCCAGGGCGCGAAGCACGCGCGCTGCGTGATGCTCATCGAAGCCTGCGAGGAGTCGGGCAGCTTCGACCTGCCGTATTACATCGAGCACCTCGCGCCGCGCCTCGGCAAGCCGAGCCTCGTGGTGTGCCTCGACTCGGGCTGCGGCGACTACGAGCGGCTGTGGAGCACCACGTCGCTTCGCGGCCTCGTGGCGGGCGACCTCGTCGTCGAGGTGCTGACCGAAGGCGTCCACTCCGGAGACGGATCGGGCGTGATCGCTTCGAGCTTCCGCATCCTGCGCGGGCTCCTCGACCGGCTCGAAGACGCCCGCACCGGGCGCATCCTGCCGGACGTCTTTCACACGCCGATCCCCGAGGCGCGCAAGCGCCAGGCGGCGACCGCCGCAGGCGTGATCGGCGAGGCGATCCACCGGAAGATGCCGACGGTCCCCGGCATGAAGCCCATGTCGGACGACCTCGTCGAGCTGATGCTCAACCGCACGTGGCGGCCGATGCTGTCGGTGACGGGCGCGGCGGGGCTCCCGCCGCTCGAGAACGCCGGCAACGTGCTGCGCCCGAAGACGGCGGTGAAGCTTTCGCTCAGGCTGCCGCCGCGACTCGACGCGCCGAAGGCCGCCGCCGCGCTCAAGGAACTTCTCGAGAAGGACCCGCCGTACGGCGCGAAGGTTTCGTTCGGCGGAGAGAAGGCGAGCGCGGGCTGGGACGCGCCGCCTTTGGCGCCGTGGCTCGAGAAAGCGACCGACGACGCGTCGGCCGCGTTCTTCGGGAAGCCCGCCTGCTACATGGGCGAAGGCGGCTCCATCCCCTTCATGGGGATGCTCGGCGCCCGCTTCCCGGACGCTCAGTTCCTCATCACCGGGGTGCTCGGACCGCAGTCGAACGCGCACGGCCCGAACGAGTTCCTCGACCTCGCGACCGGCAAGCGCCTGACCGCGTCGGTCGCCCACGTGATCGCCGAGCACTTCGCGCGCAGGCGCTGAAGTCGGCCGCCCGATGCTCGGACTGCGCGCGCCCACGAACCCGGGTTGGGCGGCGGCCGCCGCCGCCGATCCCATCCGCGTCCTGATCGACCACGCGCACTGCGAGAAGAAGGCGGCGGTGTCGGCGCTGTCGCTCGTGTCGCGGTACCCGGCGCGCGACGCGCTCGTCGAACGCCTCGTCGCGCTGGCGCGCGAGGAGCTCGAGCACTTCGGTCGCGTGATCGAGGCGCTTCGCCGGCGCGGCGCGTCCCTCGCCCCGGACCGCCCCGATCCTTACGTGCGGGCCCTCCGCGACCTCGTCCGGCCGCACGAGCCGGAGCGCCTCCTCGACGAGCTCCTCGTCGCCGCGCTCATCGAGGCGCGCTCGTGCGAGAGGTTCTCCATCCTGAGCCGCGCCGCGCCCGACGCCGGGCTGCGGGAGCTTTACTCCGAGCTGCTGGCGAGCGAGGCGGGGCACTACGCCCTCTTCGCCGAGCTCGCCCGCGGGTACTTCGGCAAGACGGCGGTCGAGGCGCGTCTCGACGCCCTGCTGGACGACGAGGCGCGCATCGTGCGCGCCCTGCCCGACGACGCCTCCATGCACGGTTGAGACGCGGCGGCGTTTTTCCGCCGAGCCCGGAGCGTCCGCCGCCGTCGCGTTACCGTCTTCCGCGGCCGGCTCGGCCGCGTCTATGGCGGACGTCCGACGCGAAGGGTCGACGGGCGGCGCGCGCGCCGGCGCGCCGACGGTCGCGCCGCGCCCGTTCGCCGAGCCTCCCCGGCGCATCCTCGTCCTGCGCTACCGGTTCATCGGCGACACGCTTCTCGCCGTCCCGTTCCTCCGCGCGTTGCGCCGCGCGGCGCCTGCGGCCGAAATCGAGGTCCTCGTCGCGCCCGGCTCGGGCGAGCTGCTCCAGGGGTGCCCGTACGTCGACGCGCTGCATTGGTACACGCGTCGGCGCCCGTTCGGCGGCGCCGAGCCGCGATTCGTCCACCGCACCTGGTTCGACGCGTTGGGCGCGTTGCGCCGACGCCGCTACGACGCCGTCTACGTCCTCAAGCGCGCCTGGTCGTCGGCGGTCCTCGCGCGGATGGTCGGCGCGCCGCGGCGCATCGGGCTCGACGTCGACGGCCGCGCCATGTTTCTGACCGACGCGGTGCCTCCGCAAAGCGGCGTACACGAAACCGAGTCGCACCTCGCGCTCCTGCGGGCGACCGGCTTCGACGCGCCGGCCGATCGCCGCCTCGAGTCGTTCGTGCGCGACGACGAGCGCGCGGCCGTCGACGCCGCATGGAGGGCGACCGCGCCGCGGACCACGCGCCACGTCGGCGTGCAGGCGTCCGCGTCGGACGCGTTCAAGAACTGGCCTTCGGAGCGCTTCGTCGAGCTGATCGACGGCCTCGACCGGGCCTTCGACGGCGACGTGGCGTTCCACGCCGTCGGCGGCCCCGGCGACGTCGCCGCGAACGAAGCGCTGCGGCGCGCCCTGCCCCGGGAGTCGCTGCGCGGGCGCTGGACGGACTGGAGCCGGCGGCTCGACCTGCGCGCCGGCCAGGCGTTGATGGAGCGCCTCGACCTCGTCGTCGGATCGGACTCCGGTCCGCTGCACCTCGCGGCGTCGGCCGGGACGCCGGCGGTCGCGGTGTTCGGCCCCATGGACCCGGCGCGGTGGGCGCCGACGTCGCCCGGATCCGTCGCCGTCGCGCTCGAAGGCCTCGAGTGCCGGCCGTGCGGACGCCCTCACGCGTGCCGCATCGGACGGCGCTGCCTGTCCGATCTCGGCGCGGCGCCGGTGCTCGCGGAGTGCGTCGCGCGCCTCTCGGGCGCGCGGCGCGCCGTGTGACTCAGAGGGCCGAGCGGAGTCGGAGCAACGCCTCGATCAACGGCTTGAAGGCGTCGAGAGGAAGCGCGTTGGCCGCGTCGGACTTCGCCTTCGAAGGATCTTCGTGCACTTCGAAAAACAGTCCGTCGACGCCGACCGCGACCGCGGCGCGCGCGAGGTAGGGGATCATCCGGCGGTCCCCGCCGGTGCGGTCGCCGAGGCCGCCCGGCTGCTGCACGGAATGCGTCGCGTCGAAGATGACGGGGGCTCCGTAGCTCCGCATCAGCGGCAGCGCGCGGAAGTCGTTGACCAGCGTGTTGTAGCCGAACGACACCCCGCGCTCGGTGAGGGTGACGCGGTCGTTGCCCGCCTCGCGCACCTTCTCGACGAGCGGCTTCACGTCCCACGGCGCGAGGAACTGCCCCTTCTTGACGTTGACCACGCGGGACGTGCGCGCCGCGGCGACGAGCAGGTCGGTCTGGCGGCAGAGGAAAGCCGGGATCTGCAACACGTCGGCGACCTCCGCGGCCGGCGCGCACTGATCGACCTCGTGGACGTCGGTGAGGATCGCCACGTCGAGCCGACGCTTCACCTCGGAGAGGATGCGCAGCCCCTCCTCCATGCCCGGCCCGCGGAAGCTGCGGATCGAGGAGCGGTTCGCCTTGTCGAACGAGCACTTGAAGGCGAACCCGACGGGCAGCCCGGCGAGATCCTTCTTCAGGCGTTCCGCGTGGCGCAGCGTGACGTCGAGCGGTTCGACGATGCAGAGGCCGGCGGTGACGAAGAGCGGATGCCCCGGCCCGATCGCGACGCGGTCGGACGTCACGGGGCGCGGGTTCGGCTCCAGAATCCCATCGGTCATCGCGAGGCTCCTTCGGGCGCGAACATACGGAGCGCGCCCGGGACGACGCGCGCTTCGAGGGGCGTGACGCCCCAGGGATCGCCGTCGGCCTGGACCGCGACCGGCGTCCCGTCTTTCGACTCCACCGTGAAACGCCGCCCGTCGCCGTAGAGCGCCGCGCCCGACTCCGACCGCAACGCGCCGCTCCATGCGTAGCGGAGCAGCGAAGCGCGGGTGCCGCGACGCCACGCCACGTAATGAAGCAGGCCGTCGTCGACGCTCGCCTTCGGCGTCACGGAGAAGTAGCCGCCGTAGCAGCGGGTGTTGGACACGATCACGCCGAACACGTCCTCCTGGACCGGCGCGCCGTCGACGACGAGCCGGAGGGGCTTCGGCGCGAATCCGCGCAGCGTGCGAAGCGCGGGTCGGACGTACGCGAGGGGGGTGATCGGACCCCGACGGGCGGCGGCGATGGCGCGGACGATTTCGCCGTCGAAGCCCACGCCGACCATGGCCACGAAGCGGCGGTCGCCGATCGCCCCGACGTCGATCGTGCGCGCGCGGCCGCGGAGGACGACGTCGGCGGCCTTCGCGGGCGCGAAGGGGAGGCGGAGGTCGCGCGCCACGACGTTGGCCGTGCCGACCGGCACGAGGCCGACCGGGACGTCGCGCGTCAGCCCCGAGACGATCTCGTTCAGCGTCCCGTCGCCGCCCACGGCGATCAGCGCGTCGGCGTCGGGGGCGAGATCGGCGGCGAAGCGTCGCGCGTCGCCGGCGGCGCCCGTGGGGCGTACGCGGGTCTCGACGCCGGCGGCGCGGGGACGCGCCGCGACCGTCTCCGCGGCCGCGGCGGACCGGCCGCGGCCGGAGATGGGATTGAAGACGAGCTCGACCCGGCGCACGGGCGGGAAGGTAGCACCGCGGCGGCGCCGTCCCGCGCGGGCCGTCGACGCCCGCGCGCCCGCGGGTAATCTCCCCGCCGCCGCGCGCCGGCCGCGCGCGGAAGGAGCGGCGCATGCGGACGGAAGCGTGGGGCGCGGGACCCGGGCGCGGCGCGGTCGTCGTGCTGGATCCCGGCGACGAAGTGCACGACGCGGTCGTGCGGGCCGCGAAGAGCCTCGGGGTCGAGGGCGCGGTCGTGACGGGGATCGGCGCCGTCGACGCGCTCGAGCTCGGCTACTTCCGCCTGCCGGAGAAGGTCTACGACCGGCGCCTCGTGCACCGGCGCGTCGAAGCGATCTCGTTGACGGGCAACCTCGCGCTGAAGGACGGCGCGCCGTTCCTGCACCTCCACGGCGTCTTCTCCGGCGACGATTTCGTCGCGTTCGGCGGGCACGTGTTCCGCGCCGTCGCGTCGATCACGCTGGAGATGTTCCTTCTGTCGACGCCGCGACTCGAGCGCGGCCCCTATCCGGAGTTCGGGCTCACGCGCCTTCTCGCGGGCTGCCCGGGGTGAGCGGAGGCGGCGCGCGGCGCGCGCCGCCCGTCGTTCAACGGACGCTCAGCGCGCCGCGGAGCGGCCTGCCCTCGCGCAGGATGTGGATCTCGGCCGCGCCGTCGCGCGTGCGGCCGTAGTAGCGGAGAGCTTCGGCCAGCGCGGCGCCGTCGCCGACGCGATAGCGCCCCACCTGATAGACGAGGTCGCCCGCCTTGAGCTCGATGCGGTCGGCCGCGCCGTCCTTCACCACGTCGGTGATCACCACGCCGCCGGTGCGCTCCAGCTTGAACTCGCGCGCGATGCGCGCGTCGACGTCGGCCACGGCGAACCCGAGCGCGTCGAAGCGGCGTTGCGACAGCGCGCTCAAGGGCTGCGGCACGAAGGGCACCGACACCTCGGCAGTCTGGTCGCCGCGGCGGAGACGGAAGGGGACGGCCGCGCCCGGCGGCTGCTCCAGCACGGCGAGGTTGAAGTCGAGCCGCCCGGCGACCGGCGCCCCGGCCACGGCGGCGACCACGTCGCCTTCGCGCACGCCGGCGCGGGCGGCGGGGCCGTCCTTGTCCACCTGCGAGACGCGCAGCACGCCGTTCGCCGCCTCGAGCTCGAGACCGAGCGCGGCGCGGCGCACCACCTGCGGGTCGAGAAGCTGCGTCGCGACGTCCCGCGCGCGGTTGGAGGGGATCGCGTAGCCGATGCCGGCGCCGCGCAGATCGATGGCGACGTTGATGCCGATGACGCGTCCGTTCACGTCGAGGAGCGGCCCGCCGGAGTTGCCGGGATGGATCAGCGCCGACGTCTGGATGAAGTCGCGGAAGACCTCCTTGCCGCGGAACACCACGGGTCGGTTGCGCGCCGAGAGCACGCCGGTGGTCACGGAGGCGCCGATCCCGAACGGGCAGCCGAGCGCGATGGTCGTCTCGCCGACGAGCAGGTCGTCGCTGTCGCCGAAGAGCGCGTAGGGGAACGGGCCCTTGCCCTGGATGCGGAGGACGGCGAGGTCGTTGTCGACGTCGGAGTTGAGCAGCGCGGCTTCGTACGTCGCGGGCTTGCCTTCGCTCGCCACGCCGAGCGTGACGAAGATGCGGTCGGCGCCGGCGACCACGTGGTCGTTGGTCACCACGTACCCGAGCGGATGGATGATCACGCCCGAGCCCACCGAGCGGTCCGCGAAGTCCCCGCCGCGGCCGTTCTCGTCGTCCCAGCGCTGGAACAGACCGCCGAACGGGTGATGGCGGAGGTCGACCTTCGACTGCGTCTTGATGCTGACGACGGCGGGGCCGACGTTCTCGACGGCCAGCACGACGGGCGTGCGGCGGTCGAAGTTCGGAAGCTGCGGCGCCTGCGCGGGGAGAAGGGCGACGAGCAGGGCGCCCGCCAGAGCGGACATCAGGGTCGTGATTCGAGTCATGGTTAGGATCGCCGCCGAAGACCGCGGCGGTGCGGCTTGATACGAACGCCCCGCCCCCCGCGCTCCGAAACGCGGCTCGCCGGGCGGCACGGGACGTGCGTCCGCGAGCGCCGGACTTCGCGAAAGACACGCCCGGATGCCCACTTCACGTCACGCCCGCGCCGCGGCGCTCCGGCTCGCCGTCGCCGCATTCTTCCTTCCCGCGGCGGCCTGCGACGGCGGAGCGGAGGGATCGTCCGCCGCGCCGCCCGCGGCGCCGCCGGCCGTCGCCGCCCCGGTCGACCCCGAGCGGGCGCGCGCGGCGGCGGAGCTGCTGCGCCAAGCCGGCGCCTCGGAGATCCCGGCGAAGGTCGACCTCCTCCGCCGCTACGTCGCGCTCTACGACGACCTGCCGGAGGCGACGCTCGCGCACCTCCAGCTCTGCCTCTATCTCCGCATGGACGATCGGACGCAGGGTTCCCTCGAGCCGGCGTTCGCCGCGGTCCGGACTTTCGCGGATCGCAAGCCGCGCGCGCCGGAAGTGTCCGAAGCGTTCCGGCAGCTGGCGCAGATTCTCGCCTCTGCGCCGGAGTCCGACTTCCGCACCCGCGTTTTCGACGCGTGGGAAGGCTGGCTCGAAGCGCGCGAGCAGGCGAACGATCTGCCGCCCGAGATCCTCCTCTTCGAGATCGCGCGGGCGAAAGAGCTGCGGAAGCGCTGGTCGGAAGCCGAGGCGACGCTCGACGCCGCGCTTGCGACGGCCTCGCCGCCGCCCGGGGCCCGCATCGAAGCG
>DASPNK010000090.1:0-3113 GCA_035626575.1 Planctomycetota bacterium
GACCGGGTACGTCAGGAGCCCGCAGTTGATGTTCTCGGCGTGCTGCTGCGACTTGTCCTTGTATTGCGTCTGCAGCTCGAGGCGCGAGACCGGCGCCAGCGACGCGAGGTACCACGCCAGCTCGAGGTGCTCCGGCACGTCGGACTGCACGAACAGCGTGCACTTCTCCGGATCGACGCCGCAGGCCAGAAGCGCGACGGCGAGGTCGAAGATGCGGGTCTGCATCTCCTTGGGGTCGTACTCCACCGTGATCGCGTGGTAGTCGACGATGCAGAACGTGCACTCGTACTCGTCCTGCAGGCGGATCCAGTTCCGGATCGCGCCGAGGTAATTCCCGAGATGCACGCGCCCCGTCGGCTGAATGCCGCTGAAGGCCCGCTTCTTCGTCGCCGTCGCCGCCGGGATCGACACGTCAGCTTCGCTCCGGCGCGGCGCCGCCGCGCTTCTCGAACAGGTCGCGCACCATCTTGCCGAGGACGTCCGTCTCCACGTGGATCGGATCGCCGATGCGTTTGCCGCCCAGCGTGGTGATCGCGAGCGTGTGCGGAATGAGCGCCGCGGTCACGCGGCGACCGTCGACGGCGGCGACGGTGAGCGACACGCCGTCGAGGGCGATCGAACCCTTCAGCACGACCGGGTCGGCCGCAAGCTCCGGAGGCAGTTCGACCGTGAGGCGCGTCTCCCCCGGCAGGTCGCGGCGCTCGACGACGCGGGCGACGCCGTCGACGTGCCCCTGGACGAGGTGGCCTTCCACGCGGGCGTCGAGGCGGAGGCAGCGCTCCACGTTGACGCGGTCGCCCGGCTTCAGCGCGCCGAGGGCCGTCCGGGCCAGCGTCTCCGAGACGACGTCGAACTCCGCGACGTCGCCGTTCAGGCGGACGACCGTCAGACAGCACCCGTTGACCGCCAGCGACGAGCCCGTCGTCAACCCCTCGGCGACCGGGCCCAACGACAGGGTCAGTCGGCGCCGCCCCGGCGCGTCCGCGACCGCCGTCACGGGCCGCAACCCCTCGACGATGCCGGTGAACATGGGACGTCGACGTTATCCGAGGACGCCGCGCGCCAAACGCGACGCAGGCCCCGTCCCCGCCGCTTGATGCACCGGGGGCCGCTCGTACCATGACCGCCCGCACGACCGCAGCCGGTCCGTCTTCGCGCCCGCCGAACGCTCGGCGGGCGTTCGGCGTTCCGGAGGGGTCGCGTCGGGCGAGCCTCGCCCATGCGCGTGGACGTCCTCACGCTCTTTCCCGGCATCCTTCAGGGCTTTCTCAACGAGAGCATCCTGAAGATCGCTCAGGAGAAGGGGCTGCTCGAGGTGCGGCTGCACGACTGGCGCGAGTTCGCGAGCGACCCCCGCCGGACGGTGGACGACAAGCCCTTCGGGGGCGGTCCCGGCATGGTGCTCAAGCCCGAGCCGGTTTTCGCGTGCCTCGAAAACCTGCTGGCGGGCGTCGAGCCCCTGCCGCGGATGCTCCTGACGACGCCCCAGGGGGAACGGTTCACCCAGGCCAAGGCCCGTGAGCTCGCCCGCGAACCGCGGCTCGTGATCCTCTGCGGCCGGTACGAGGGGTTCGACGATCGAATCCGTCGCGGCTGGCCGTTCGAGGAGCTCTCGATCGGCGACTACGTCCTCAACGGCGGCGAAACGCCGGCGATGGCGGTGATCGAGGCGGTGACGCGACTGATTCCGGGCGTGCTCGGTCACGACCTGTCGGCCGCGGAGGAGTCCTTCGAAGGAGGACTGCTCGACCACCCCCATTTCACCCGCCCCGCCGTGTTCCGCGGCATGGAGGTGCCGGAGGTGCTGCGATCGGGGGATCACGCCAAGGTGGCCGCCTGGCGCCGGTCCGAGGCGTTGCGGCTCACCCGCGAGCGGAGGCCCGACCTTCTGCCCGCGGACTCGGAGAAAGATCGGGACGAACGACCGGGCCGGAAGGCCCGCTGAACGCGAGCACGTCGATGGACAAGCACATGGACCTCGAGAAGAAGCACCTCCGGAAGCAGCCGCTCGCGAAGTTCGAGATCGGCGACACCGTCGACGTGCAGGTGACCATCAAGGAAGGCGACAAGGAGCGCATCCAGACCTTCAACGGGACCGTCATCGCCAAGCGCGGCGGCGGCGTCTCGGAGATGTTCACCGTGCGGCGCATCGTGCAGGACGAGGGCGTGGAGCGCGTCTTCCCGGTGAACTCGCCGAAGATCGCGGGCATCGAGGTGAAGCGCCAGGGCCGCGTCCGCCGCGCGAAGCTCAACTACCTGCGCGGGCGCACCGGCAAGGCCGTCCGCCTCACCGAGCGCAGGGACGACAAGCCGGCCGCCGACGCGAAGGCGGCGAAGGGCGCGGCGCCGAAGAAGTGACGGTTCGAAGCCGCGTCGCGCGTCGCCCCGTGCGGCGCGCGATCGGCCGGCAGCCCGTCGGCGCGAGGCGCCGGGGAGCACAGCGGTGACGGAGAAACTCGGTCTCAAGTGGGCGGCGATCGCCGTCCTTCTGCTCGCGGCCGGCTGGCTGCTGGTCCCCCGCGTCGACGAAAGCGGCGAACGGCGCAGCCCGATCAAGCTCGGCATCGACATCTCCGGCGGCACGTCGCTCACCTACGACGTGTCGAAACGCGAGATCGACCGTCTGCCCGAGGAGGAACGCGGCCAGGCGCTGGTCAACGCGATCGACACGATCTCCAAGCGCATCGACACGCTCGGATTGAAGGAGATCAACGTCCGCCAGCTCGGCGAGACGCAGATTCAGATCGACCTCGCGCGCGGCACCAAGGCCGAGACCGACGCGATCAAGGCGCGCATGCTTCAGCTCGGGAACCTCGAGTTCCTCATCGAGCTCACCGAGGCGCAGTCGATCAACGTCGCCTACAACCAGGAAGGCGACGCGATCGACACGTACCAGTTCGATCCGGCCGCCGCCGACGCCCAGCGCAAGGACGCCTGGCAGAAGGGCAAGGACCTCCGCGGCGAGGCGTACCACGACGGCCTCCGCTATACGCTCCTCCGCGAGACGGAAGGCGCGTGGCGCGAGCTGCCCGTGGTGTGGATGCCCCAGCGTCCGAAGCCCGCCGACGCGGCGGCCGCCGAGAACCTGCGCAAGGCGCAGGCGGGCGAAGAGG
>DASPNK010000091.1:0-5487 GCA_035626575.1 Planctomycetota bacterium
CTTCGACCGGAACTACGAAGCCGCGGCGGACTGCGACGCCCTCGTCCTCGTGACCGAGTGGAACGAGTACCGGCGGCCGGATTTCAAGCGGCTGCGCGAGATCCTGAAGCAGCCGATCGTCTTCGACGGCCGCAACGTCTACGACCGGAAAGTCCTCGAAAGCCTCGGCTTCAGCTACGAAGGCATCGGGCTCTGAGGGCGTCGGGAGGGGCGCGCCGCGACGTCGGCCGCCCTCCGTCCGCGCAGTCGCTCCGGCGCCCGGCCGCGCCGGAAAAAGGACTCGGAAAGCCCCGGAAGTTTTTTTCGCCGTTTCCGGCGCGGCCTCCCTCTACACGGGTGGACGCGAACGGCGGACGACGCGGCGACGCGACGCGAGCCTCGCGGTTGACAACCAGACAAACGACTCCGCGAGGGGTCGGATCAGTTTCGGGGCGCCGACTTTTTGATTCCGGCACGGTGCCGGAGTCAATCAAGGCAGGGGAGTCGACGCTTCGGAAATGGGGCCGGTGACGCGAGGGCGACCTCGCTTGCCGGCCCCGCGTTTTTTTCCCGGCGGCTTGTCGACGTCGGTCCGCGCCGCGGGTCTTAGGATCCGGCCGGAGACCGCGATGACTTACGCCCCGCCGTCGGCCGATGGAATGCGCCGCATTCTCTCCGCGTGGATCGTCCTTCTTCTGGCCCCGGGCGCCCTCGCGCAGAAGGACGGCGGCGGAAAGGGCCGGGCCGATCCCGGGTCGACCGAGGCGGAGTCGAAGCCCGCCGCACTCGCCGACGACGACCCTGATCTTCCGATCAAAGACCTCCGCGCCGGCGGCGACGCGCGGAAGCGGTACGTGGTCGTCGGTCCGAAGAAGGGGGCGAAGCCGCCCAGGCACGGCTGGAAGTCGCTGTTCGTCCTGCCGGGCGGGACCGGCGACGCCGCGTTCCATCCGTTCGTGAAGAACATCGCCCGCCAGGTCTTTTCCGACGAGTACGTCGTCGTGCAGCTGGTGTCGGTCCGATGGATCGAGAACCAGCCGGTGATCTGGCCCACGGCGCACGTGAAGCAGAAAGAGGCGACCTTCGGAACCGAGGAGTTCTTCCTCGACGTGCACAAGGAGGTCGCGAAGAGCATCAAGCTCGACCCGCGCTGCTGCTTTACGTTGAGCTGGAGCTCGGGCGGCCCGGCGGCCTACGTGCTGGCGCTGATGGACAGGACGCCGATCACCGGCTCGTACGTCGCGCAGTCGGTGTTCTTCCCCGACCGGCTGCCGCCCCTCCGCGCCGCGAAGGGCAAGGCGTTTTTCCTCGACCATTCGCCGGAGGACGAGAAGTGCCGATTCGCGCTCGCCGAGCAGGCTCGCGACGCGCTGAAGAAGGAAGGCGCCCACGTCGAGCTGGTCGCCTACGACGGCGGCCACGGCTGGCACGGCGCGATCTGGGACCGCATGAAGAAGGGCCGCGCGCACCTCGAGAAGCACGCGGTGAAGCCGGCCCGGTAGCGTCGCGTCCGGACGCGGACGCGCCGCGGACGCGCCGCGAAGGAGCGCAGGTCCGCCCGCCCCCAAAGCGGAGCGACGGACCTGCTCGCGGTGTCCGCCGGAAGCTCGCGCCGCGCGCAGCGCGGCGAACGTCGGCGTCGTTGAGCCGTTCGCGCTTGCGTCCTCGGAGCGCCCGCGTACCCTCCCCGCCCCTCCGGGCGACCCCGTGGACTGGCTCACGTCGATTTTTCGACTCCCTCGCGACTGCTGGATGCTGTCGCTGATCTCGTTCATCAACCGCGCGGGATCCATGGTCGCCGTGTACCTCGTCGTGTTTCTGAAGAAGCGTTACGGGGCTGAAGAGGCGACCGCGTCGGCGACGGTCTTCGCGGTCGGCGCGGCGGCCCTCGCGGCGGCGCCGTGGGCGGGGCGGTGGACGGACCGCGTCGGCGCGGCGCGCGTGATCTCGTTCTCGCTTCTGTCCAGCGGCATCGCGTTGACGCTCGTTCCGTGGATGCCCGACGTCCTCCTCGCGGGCGCGTGCCTCGTCGCGTACTCGGCGCTGGCGGAGCTGCTGCGCCCGGCGACGCTGGCGGCGATCGTGGAGATCGCGCCGCCGGAGCTGCGACGTTCGGCGTATGCGTTGCACCGCGTCGCGGTGAACCTCGCCATCGCCGTCGGCAGCGCCGCCGGCGGATACCTCGCCGCCTGGAACGTCGACGCCATCTTCTGGGTGGACGGCGGCACGTCGCTGCTCGCCTTCGCGGCGTTCGCGGCCGCGCCCTTCGGCCTGCGCGCCGCGGCGCCCCGCACCGCCGCCGCGGAGGGGCCGGTGATGCCGGTCGACGTCCTTCGCGACGCGAGCCTCACCGCACCGTTGGCGGCTCTTCTGCCGTCGCTCGCCGTCTTCTTCCTCATCCTCAGTCCGCTCACGCACGACCTGGTCCACCAGCGGGGGCGCCCCGAGTCGTTCGTGGGCGGCCTCTTCGTGATCAACACGCTCCTCGTCGTCGCGACCGAACTGCCGATCAACGCCGTCACGGCCCGTTGGAGGCCGTCGCGCGCCGTCGGGCTCGGGGCGTTCGTGATGGCGGCCGGCTTCGCGATGTACGGCGTCGGCGTGGGCGGCCCGCGGGAGACGGAGTGGCTCGTCGCAGGGACGGTCGTGTGGACCTTCGGCGAGATCGTCCTCTTTCCGGCGGCGTCCGATTACGTCGCCCGCATCGCGCCCCCGTCGCGACGCGGCGCGTACATGGGCTGGTACTCCGTCGCCTTCAACCTCGCTCACACCGCAGGGCCGGCGCTCGGCCTGCTCGTGCTGAAGGAGCGCGCCGCGCCGACGCTGTGGATCGGCGGCGGCCTTCTGGCGGCCGCTTCGGCGATCGGGACGGCGGCCGTCATGCGCCGCATCGAGCGGGCGCCGCCGCCCGCGCCCGAACCCGACCCCGAGCTGCAGCCCCTCGCCTGACGCGCGCCGGGCGAGGCGGGCGCGTCGCCGCGCCGGCCGCGCTACACCTCGAGGCGCAGCAGGTCGTGGGCCATGACGAGATCGGGGAAGACCTCGCGACCCTCGGCTTCGAGCTGCGCGAGGGCGGGCCCGTCGTACCGGGTCGAGAAGTGCGTCGCGACGAAACGCTTCGCGTTCGCGCCCTTCGCGATGGTCGCGGCGTGGCGGATGGTGGAGTGCTTGCGGTCGAGCGCCATGTCGAGCGCGTCGTCGCCGTAGGTCGCCTCGTGGATGAGGAGGTCGACGTCGCGCGCGAGCTTGCGGGCGGCGATCGCGAACCCGGTGTCGGTGACGTAGGCGACGGACTTGCCCTTCCGCGGAGGGCCGACCAGCTCCTCCGGCGTCACGACGCGCCCCTCCGGGGTCGTGACGCTTTCGCCGCGTTGGAGCCGCCCGCGCTCGGGACCGAACGGCACGCCGAGGGCGTCCGCCTTCTCGCCGTCGAAGCGGCCGGGGCGGTCCTTCTCCTGGAACCGATACCCGAAGGCGGGGATGGTGTGGTCGAGCGGCGCGCAGCTCACCTCCCAGTCTTCGCCTTCCGTCACCGGCCCCGCATAGCCGGGCGCCAGCTCGGTCACCTTCAGCTCGAAGCCGAGGCGCGTGGGGCGGGGGAAGGTCGTCATGAAGTCGACGAACCGCTTGATGCCCCGCGGCCCGAAGATCTCCAGCGGGATGTCGCGCCCGCCGAGGTTCATCGTGGAGATGAATCCGCCGAGGCCGAAAATGTGGTCCCCGTGCAGGTGGGTGATGAAGACGTGCCGGAACTTGCGGCGCGGGAGGTCCGCCTTCATGAACCGGAACTGCGTGCCTTCGCCGCAGTCGAAGAGGAACACCTCGCCTTCGCGGAGGATGACCGTCGCCGAGAGCCAGCGACGCAGCGTGGGCGCGGCGCTGCTGGTTCCGAGGATGACGACTTCCATGGGAGGCGCCGCGCGCCGGGCGCGAAGCGGCGCATGATAGGCGCCGCGTCGGCGTTCATCGAGCGGCGCGCGCTCGTCTTGCGCGCGGCGCCGCCTTCACGCCCGGCGCCCCTCGCTCACGGCCGCGACGCGCGCTGGTAGAGTCCCGCGCATGAGCGCGACGGACGTTCACGGGCTTCCGCCGCTCACCTCGCTGTCTCCGGGCGGCGGGTGAGCGTGCAAGATCGGTCCCCGTGACCTGGCGCAGGTCCTGCGCCGCCTTCCTTACTTCGAAGACCCCAACGCGGTGGTCGGCGTCGAAACCGGCGACGACGCCGCGGTGTATCGCAGTCCGTCCGGAGATCTGATCGTCTCGACGGTCGACTTCTTCACGCCCGTCGTCGACGACCCGTACGACTTCGGGCGCGTGGCCGCGGCCAACTCGCTCTCCGACGTCTACGCGATGGGGGGCCGCCCGCTGTTCGCGCTCTCGATCACGGCCTGGCCGCTGAAGCTCGGCCTCGAAGGGCTCGCGCGCGTCCTCGAAGGGGCGGGCGAAGTCTGCCGGCAGGCGGAGGCGCCGATCCTCGGCGGCCACTCCATCGACGACGTCGCGCCGAAATACGGGCTCGCCGTCACCGGCGTGGTGAAGCCCGAGCATCTCGCGACGAACAAGGGCGCGGCGCCCGGCGATCTCCTCTACCTCACCAAGCCCCTCGGCTCGGGCGCGATGACCGGCGCCCTGAAGAAGGGCCTCCTCACGCGCGACGAAATCCGCGAGGTCGTCGACGTGATGACGACGCTCAACCGCGACGCCGCCGCGGCGATGAACGCCGTCGGCGCCCACGCCGCCACCGACGTCACCGGCTTCGGCCTGCTCGGGCACCTCCAGAAGATGATGGCGGCTTCGGAGAGCGAGGCTCGCGTCGCCTTGGACCGACTCCCGGTCATGGCCGCCGCGCGCCGGCTGGCGCAGGCCGGCCAGGTTCCGGGCGGCACGCGGCGGAACCTCGAGTACTTCGGCGTCTCCGCCGAGTTCGGCACGGCCGCGACGGAAGCGGACCGGCTGATCGCCGCCGACGCGCAGACCAGCGGCGGCCTTCTGATCGCCGTCGCGCCCGATCGCTCCGCGGCGCTCGAAGACGCGTTCGCTTCGCGCGGCGTGCCGGCGCGTCGCATCGGCGACGTCGTCGAGGGCCGACCCGGCTTCGTGCGCTTCGCCTGAGCCGGGCGCGCTCTACGGCTTCAGACGGGCGATCATCCACCCGCGCGGGGAGGTCGGCGTCTGCGCGCCGTCGGGCAGCAATCGCAGCTGGTCGGCGCGCTGGCCCGCCACGCGGAACGCGAGACGGATCTCCCGCGGCGGCGCCCCGCCGCAGAAGCGGTCGAGGTCCAGCGCGATCTCCGCGGTCCACCGCGACCGATCTTCGGTCCGCGCCGCCGCGAGCACGCCCTTGTCGTCGCTGTCCTCCCAGCCCTTGAGGCCGCCGCGCTGCACGAGGATCGGCTTCCGCGCGGGGTTGCTCGGGTTGAACGACACGGCGTAGCAGTCCTTGTCGGGCGCGCGCCCGCCTTTGCCGGAGCCGTCGACGAACACCGCGACCTCGTTCAGCCGGATGAA
>DASPNK010000092.1:0-4019 GCA_035626575.1 Planctomycetota bacterium
CGCCGTCGCCGCGAGATCCGGGACGCCGTCGCCGTTCACGTCGCCGATCCCCGCCACCGACGCGCCGAGTCGGTCGTAGCCGTGGTCGCCGATCCATTCGTGAAGCACGGACCCGTCGACGCCGGAATACGCGCGCACGCGGCCCCGCTGCGTCGCTCCGTTGGACACGAACCCCGGTTCGCCGATGACGACGTCGGCGTAACCGTCAGCGTTGAGGTCGCCGGCGCCGTCGACCGACGCACCGAAGTCCTGATCGGGCGCCGGAGCGGGAATCGTCAGAATGACGGCGCCCGACGCTCCTGAAACGATGCGAACGGCGCCGAAGAGCGAGCTCCCGGAGTCGGCGGGTGCGCCGACCACGATGTCGGTCACGCCGTCTGCGTCGACGTCGCCGGCGCGGGCGACGGCGGCCCCCAGCCGTGCGTCGGGCCCGTCGCCGTGAACCGTGAATCGCGTCGGAAGCTGAGCGGGCGCGCCGGCTGCCGCGACGGCGGCGACGACGAACAACCGTCGCCCTGAACGAAACGCCGCCGCCGTGGTGATGCGAGGCATGTCGACCTTGTACCCCTTCGCCTTCGCCGCAGGAAATCGAGTTGCGTCGACGGACCGCACCGTGGTTCGGAAACGCCGCCGAGGATGCGCTCGCTCAGGGCATCAACGTGCGCCCGCCGTCGACGCGGAGCGTCTGACCGACGATCTGCGACGGGCCTTCGAGGAAGAAGGCGACGGCCGCGAGGACGTCCTCGGGCGTGCCGCGGCGCTTCGTGGGCGTGCGGCGGACGACGGCGTCGAGCGCGGCCGCGTCGGCGTCCGGCGGCGGGAGCACGAGGCCGGGGGAGACGGCGTTCACGGCGATGCCGGGCGCATAGGCGCGCGCGAGCGATTTCACGACCGACGCCAGCGCGGCCTTGCTCGCGGAATAGGCGAGGCGGCCGCCGAGGGGGCGGTCTTCGTAGATGTCGCCCAGCATGACGATGCGCCCGTCGCCCGAGCGTCGGAGATAGGGCGCCGCTTCGCGCGCGAAGAGGAACGGGCCGACGACGTTGGTGCGGAGCACGTCGACGAACGCGTCGGCGTCGAGCGTCTCGACGTCGTCGCGCGGAAAGTCGGACGCGGAGTTGACCAGCGCGTCGAGCCGGCCGAACGCGGCGGCGGCTTCGGCGACGGCGCGGACGACCTGCGCTTCGTCGCGCTGGTCCGCCTGGACGAGCGCGGCGCGGCCGCCGGCCGACGTGATCGCCGCGACCGTCGCCTCGGCGTCGGCGCGGGACGACCGGTAATGCACCACGACCGCCCAGCCGCGGGCGGCGAGGCCGCGTGCGACGACGGCGCCGACGCGTCTGCCCGCGCCGGTGACGAGCGCGACCCGGGGCGCGCCGGCGTTCATCCGGCGCGCCTCACGCCTCGAGGAACGGCGCGAAGTGATGCTTCTGCCACTCGAACTCCTTGAGGAAGGCGTCGTGGCCGAAGACCGACGACAGCCGCTCGAACCGCACGTCGCGCTCGGCGGCCCGGAGCGTCTTGAAGACCGCCTCCTGTTCGTCGATCGGGATGAGCGCGTCGCGGTCGACGCCGACGATGAGCCCGCGGGCCTTGATGCGCAGGACGCCTTCCTTCAGCGAGCGGCAGCCCTGGCCGAGGTCCATGAGGTCCATGCACCGCGACAGCGTCAGGTAGCAGTTGGGATCGAACCGCGTCGCGAAGCGGTCCGCCTGCGCGGCGAGGTATTGCTCGACCTCGAAGGCCTTCGCGGCGGGGCCGAGCGGACCGATCGGGTCCCAGGAGAACCGTTGATTGAACTCGTCGCGGGAGCGGTAGAGGATCGTGCCGATTTCGCGCGCGAGCTTGATGCCCGAGACCGGGCCGCGCCCCGGCTCGTACCGGCCGTCCATGTAGGCCGGATCGTTGAGAATGGCGAGGCGTCCGATGCGCCGGAGCGCGACGGTGTGCGGCGTCGTCTTCGCCGTCATCGAGATCGCGATGAAGCGGTCGAGGCGGTCGGGGTACTCCGCGGCGAACTGCAGCACCTGCATGCCGCCGAGGCTGGCGCCGATCGCGGCGTGGACGCGTTTCAACCCGAGCGCGTCGAGCAGCGCCGCATGGACGTGCACCTGGTCGGACGGCGTGATCTGGGGGAAGTCGCGCCCGTAGGGTCGGCCGGTGCGCGGATCGGTGGAGAGGCCGCCCGTCGTCCCGTAGCAGGACCCCAGCAGGCTGGCGCAGACGATGTGCCACCGCTCGGTGTCGAAGGTGCGGCCCGGCCCG
The DNA here is from genome assembly GCA_035626575.1 of Planctomycetota bacterium. GTDB lineage: Bacteria > Planctomycetota > CAIWVZ01 > DASPNK01. The sequence goes on from DASPNK010000092.1 coordinate 2,266, forward strand.
ACCATCTCCTCCCACCACCCCTCGACGGGATCTTCGGCGGTCGAGCGCAGGTGGCTGTGGGCGGACAGCGCGGGGAAAACCACCAGCGTGTCGCGGCCGTCGCCGCGCGGGCGGCCGAACTCCTCGTAGCGGACGACGACCTCCGCCAGGGACCCGCCGAGCACCAGCGGGAACTCTCTCTTCAACTCGAGGAACTGCGGTGCGGCCATGGCGGGTTCTAACCGGCGCCGCCGAGCGCGCCGAAGCGCGCGGCGCCGCGTCGAGTCACGGGCGGGCGACGACGTGGCGCGCGAGCTGGTCGAGCACGACCTTCCAGCCCTGCTCGCAGGCGGCGTAGAACACGTCGCCCGCGGGCGTGCACGGAAAGCCGTGCTGCGTCACCGTCAGCCGCGCGCCGCGCGGCGTCGACGCGAGGTCGAACGACGTGACGAACGCCGCGGCGAACGGAAGCGGGCCGCTCTTCGCGCGGTAGCGGTAGTCGCTCAGCACGAGGCGGCGCGGCGGGTCGTACTCGCGGATCGTCGCGGCGGTCAGATAGTCGGGGCGATCTTCGTCGTCGCCCCAGGCCGCGATCCACGCGCCGCCCGGCTCCGCGAGCACCACGGCGCGCGCCGCGCCCCAGAACGCGCGCAGGTCGGTCGGCGTGACGAGCGCCCGGAACACGCGCTCCGGCGGCGCGTCGAGCTCGACCGACGCCGCGTGCGCGCGGACCGCGGGCGCTTCCCAGCGGGGCCGACCGGTCTCGTTCACTGCAGGCTCTTCTTCCACTTGCCTTCGACGACCGCGAGGGATTCGCCGAGGCCTCGCCGGAAGACTTCGTCGAGCGCCTCCGGCCACTTGTAGACGTTCTTCACGCCTTCGACCTTGTACTTCGGGTCGAGCAGCACGAGGTTGTAGTTGCGGAAGGACTCGATGAACTTCTCGATGCCGTACTCCGCGACGGCGAAAGCGACGAAGCTCCGCGACGCGGCGCCCATGCCCTCCTCTTCCTTCTGGCGGGCGTGGAGGTCGACCAGCGAGCGCAGCTTGCCGGCGGCCGCGAGCTTCCGCGCCTCGGCGTGGCGGTCCGCGGCGGTCCCGTCGAGCAGGTCGCAGAACCCTTCGACCAGCGGCACCGTCGCGGGCCGCGATCCCCATGCGCGGCTCACGACCTGGTGCGCGAGGTCGTGCCCGGGCGTCGCGTCCTGCAGGGTGTGCACGAGCCACCACGAGTAGCGGAACGTATGCGCCGTCTCCTGCCCGGTGATCTCGTAGCAGTCGTCGTTGTTGAAGTAGACGTACACCGGGATCGGCTCCGGGATCGTCCACTTCACGCGCTCGTACATGCGTTGCAGCGCGCGGTCGCGCGTCTCGACCCAGTTCTTCCGCCACGCGGCGTCGCCGTCGATCTTGGGCGAGAAGTAGACGTCGAGGCGCGGCGTCTGCTCGCGGTTCCACAATCCGGTCTTCCGCAGCCGCGATCCCAGCAGGAGGCCCTTCTCCGCCGTGGCCCGGTCGCCGCGCTCCGGGCTCTTGCCGACCTCCTTGAAGTGCTTCTCCGCCTGGTTCCACTGGCGGCGCACGAGGGCGATCTTCGCGAGGTTGAGGTGGGCGGACGCGATCACGTCGTCGAGATTCAGCTCCTGCTTCAGGAGCACGTTGAACGTCTCGACCGCTTCGGTGAAGCGGCCGCTCTGCATCTGCAGCTGGCCGAGGAACTGCCGCGCCTTGATCTGGCGCGGGTTGATCTCCAGCGCCGCCTTCAGCCATTTCTC
>DASPNK010000093.1:0-10486 GCA_035626575.1 Planctomycetota bacterium
CGGGCATGCCCTTCTACACGTTCCCCACCGCGCGGCCGTACGACCTCACCGCCGTCACGCTGACGTTCTTCCCGATCGGCGCAGGTTCGCTGCCGGCTTCGACGAACGCTTACCTGCTCTTCTGAGAAGGGTTCCGGCGCGGCGCGCCGGGACCGTCGCGGGACCGCCGTCGGCGTGCGGTCCCGCCCGCCGCGCGAGCGTCGGCGCACGAAAAAAAGCGGGTAGATAGTCGGTGCGCGGCGCTTATGATGCCCGCCGATTCCTGCGCCCGGGTAGCGGACGGCCCAAGCCGAGGCCGTCCGGGCGCGGCCCTTTGATCGAACGCGGAGGATCCATGCGTCGCACCACTCTCTCGCTGCTCGCGCTCGCCTGCGCGCTGGCGCCGGCTCAGCAGCCGAACACGCTTGCGGCCACGATGAAGATCGACGGGAACGACGGCCCCGTCTACCCGATGTTCGTGAACGTCCGCACCAACACGGTGTCGACCATCACCATCGACTCGGGCATCCAGTTTCGGCCCTTCCTGATCGCCGCGTCCGCCACCGGGAACCTTCAACCGTTCGCCGCCGTGGTGTTCGGCGACAAGATGGACATCCCGTACAACCCGGCGCCCGTCATCTTCATGAACGGCTTCCTCGGCAACTCGGGCAACCCCGCCACCACGCCGAACGTGACGCCGTTCCAGACCAACGCGTTCGGGGTCTACAACTACAACGTCAGCATCCCGGGAACGATCGCCATCAATTCGACCGCCGCCTTCCAGGCCGTCGTCGGCGATCCGGGCTCGGTCGCGGGCTACAACCTCACCGCCGCCACCAAGACGACGATGACGCAGGGCCCCACGGTCACGACGCACTCGCTGGGCGACAGCGGCAGCGCGCTCATCTCGCTGCCCACCGGGTTCCAGTTCCCGTTCTACGGCTCGAACTACTCGAACCTCTGGATCTACGCCGACGGCTGCTTCACCATGAACACGTCGGTGTCGGACTTCAGCTCGAGCCCCGCGCAGTTCACCGGCGGCCCGCCCCGCATCATGGGCTTCTGGACCGACCTCGATCAGCAGACGGGCGTGATCCGCTCCACGGTCGACGCCAATCCTCCGGGCGACTTCCCGTACGCGCGCGTCGAGTTCATCAACGTCACCGACTGGTCGGGCATCGGCTTCCTCCACACCTTCTCGTGGGAGGTCAACAACCAGGGCCGCGTCCTGATCACGCAGGCGATCAACTGCAACGCCTCGATTTACGAGACGATGGTCGGCATCGGGCCGGGCAACAACATCAACTCCGGCGTCGCGATGAAGAACCTCTCGAACATCGTCACCACGCCGCCGTTCTCGCACTCCGGCGGGGTGAACGAGAACTTCTACGAGTGGTTCGGCCTGACGACGATGCCGTCGTACTCGCTCGGCATCAACAACCCGTACGACCTGCCCGGCTACACGCTGACGTTCCTCCCGATCGGATCGGGCGCGACGCTCGTGGCGACGACGACGCAGTACATCATGTTTTAGATTCCGCTCCGCTCGCGGAGCGGCGGCGTCATGAACGCGGCTCCGCCGCGGACGCCCGCCGGCGCCGGCCGGGGTTCGAGGTTCGTTGGTGAATGATTCCGTCGCGCTCGCGCGACGGCGGCTGATAGTGCGCCGCGCTCGCGCGGCGCCGGATCCTTAGAGGCGCGCCTTCGGCGCGCCTTGTTTTTTGATTCCGCTCCGCTCGCGGAGCGGCGGTTCCTTGAACGCGGCATCGCCGCGGACTGACGTCGACGGGGCCGGTGGTCGGCGTTCTCTTGCGATGATTCCGCTCCGCTCGCGGAGCGGCGGCGCCATGAACGCGGCTCCGCCGCGGGCGCCGTGGACGCCGGCTGCCTGAACGACGGCGCTCCTTCGGGTTCAATCGTTCCGCTCGCGGCGCTGCGGCGACGAGTCGTCTTGGGTCCAGGGACGCCGAGCGCGGCCTCGGCGAGCCGGGCGCGGTAGAACCGGGCGTGGTCGAGGCGTTGCCGATCGATGCGCGGTTGCCGGAGCTGGGCGAGGCGCTGCGGGCGCGGGGCGTCGCCGTGCTCGTCGCCGAGCCGGGCGCGGGGAAGACGACGCGCGTGCCGCCGTACCTCGTCGACGCCGGGCTGGTCGGGCGCGGCGAGCAGGTGATCGTCCTTCAGCCGCGGCGCGTCGCGGCGCGGGCGGCGGCGGCGCGGATCGCGGCGGAACGGGGCGACGAGGTCGGCGGGTTCGCGGGTTACCAGGTGCGCTTCGACCGCCGCGCGTCGGCGGGCACGCGAGTGCTCGCCGCCACCGAAGGGATCCTCACGCGCCGCCTGCAGGACGATCCCTCGCTCTCCGGCGTCGGCGCCGTGGTGCTGGACGAGTTCCACGAGCGCTCGCTGCACGCCGACCTCGCTCTCGCCCTCGTCAAAGAGGTTCGCGCCGCGCTGCGCCCCGAGCTCAAACTCGTCGTGATGTCGGCGACGCTCGACGCGCGCGCCGTCGCCCGGTACCTCGACGACGCCCCGACGGTCGTCGCGCCCGGCCGCGCATTTCCCCTGACGACGCGGTATCTCGACGCGCCCGACGATCGTCCGCTCGGCGTCCGCGCCTCGGCGGGCGTGCGTCGCGCGCTCGACGAAACGTCGGGCGACGTGCTGGTCTTCCTGCCGGGCCTCGGCGAGATCGCGCGCGCGGCGGAGGCGCTCGCCGCGCTCGCGGCCGAACGCGATCTGATCGTCGCGCCGCTGCACGGGGAGCTGCGCGCCGAAGAGCAGGACCGGGCGCTGCGTCGCGCCGCAAAGAGGAAGATCGTGCTGGCGACCAACGTCGCGGAGACCTCCGTCACCGTGGAGGGCGTCGCCGCGGTCGTCGACCTCGGATACGCCCGCGTGCTGTCGCACGACCCCGACCACGGCCTGGACCGGCTCGAGCTGCGGCGCATCAGCCGCGCGTCGGCGGCGCAGCGGGCGGGGCGCGCCGGCCGCCTCGGCCCCGGCACGGTCTACCGCTGGTGGACGCGCGCCGAAGAGACGGCGATGCCGGAGCACGACCTGCCGGAGATCCGCCGCACGGACCTCGCGTCGACGACGCTCGACCTCCGGCTCTGGGGCGCGCGCGATCCGGCGCGGTTCGACTGGTTCGAAGCGCCCGACGCGGCGGCGCTCGAACGCGCCGATGCGCTGCTCGTGCGCCTCGGCGCCCTCGATCCCGTCACGCTGCGGCCGACGCCGCGCGCCGCCGCGATCGCGCGCATTCCGGCGCATCCGCGCGTGGCGCGGCTGCTCCTGGAGGCGGCGGAGCGCGGAATCCCCGAAGACGGTGCGCTGCTCGCGGCCCTCCTGTCGGAGCGGGATCTCCTCGGCCGGTCGATCGCCGCGCGGGGCGACGCCGCGAAGCTGCCGACCGGCCCCAGCGACCTCCTGGCGCGACGCGACCTCTTCCTCGACGCGGAGCGCGGCCGCGGCGCCGGCGTCGACCGCGCGGCGTTTCACGCGGTCGCCCGCGCGCGCGACCAGTTCCGCCGCATGCTCGGCGAGCGGGGCAGGCGCGGCGCTTCCGCTTCGGCCGAGGTCGACGTCGAAGAGGCCTGCCTGCGCGCGATCCTCGCGGCGTACCCCGACCGCGTCGCGCGCCGCCGCCGCCGGGGCGCGGCGGAGTCGACGATGGTCGGCGGGCGCGGCCTCGTCCTCGCGCCGGAGAGCGTGGTCCGCGACGCCGAACTCTTCGTCGTCCTCGACGCCGACCTCGGGAGGCGCGGCGCGGCCGCGGCGCGGGCGACCGTCCGCCAGGCGAGCGCGATCGAGCGCGCCTGGCTGGACGAGGTCGCCGGGAGCGCGATCGTCCGCGGTTCGGAGACGTTCTTCGACGCCGAACGGGGGCGCGTCGTGGCGCGGAAGGTCGTTCGGTTCGACGACCTCGTCCTCGAAGAAGGGGAGACCGGCGCGCCCGACCCCGAGGCCGCCGCCGCGCTGCTGCTCGACGCGGCGAAAAAGGAGCCGCGCCGCGCGCTGGGTCTGACGCGCGCGGCGGAATCCCTTGTCGGGCGCCTCCGTGCGCTCGCGGAGTGGATGCCTGAGCTCGAGCTTCCGCCCCACGACGACGCCGACCTCGTCGACGCGCTGGCGCCGTGGGTGCAGGGCCGGACCACCCTCGACGAGCTGACGCAGATCGACCTCGTGCAGGCCCTCCTCGCGCGGTTGAACCGGAAGCAGCGGGAGGCGCTCGAGACGCAGGCCCCTGCGGCGCTCACCGTGCCGTCGGGCATGCGGCGCGAGCTGACCTACGCCCCGGGAAAGCCGCCGACGCTCGCGGTGAAGCTGCAGGAGCTCTTCGGGCTCGCCGAGACTCCGAGGGTCGGCGGCGGGCGCGTGCCGGTGCTCCTGCACCTCCTTTCGCCGGGCGGCACCCCGGTGCAGGTGACGCAGGATCTCCGGAGCTTCTGGAACGGCGCCTACGCGCAGGTGCGGAAGGACCTGCGCGGCCGTTACCCGCGGCACCCGTGGCCCGAAGATCCGTGGAACGCCGCGCCGACGCACCGCGCGAAGCCGCGCGGGACGTGACGGAGCGCGCCGGGCGGCCCGCGGTATAACGCCCCGCGCGCCCTCGGCGCGCGCTTCCATGACGCGCCTACCTTTCGTCCTCGCGGCGATCGTCGCCGTGGTCCCGGCACAGCGGGCCGCCGACGGTCTCGTCCCGCTTTCGGTCCTGTATGCGGGCGCCCATGATGCGCGGGCCGACGACTTCTCGCAGTTCCTGCGCACGCGCTTCGCCAAGGCGGGCGGGATCCGGCTCGCGGAGCTGCAGGCGAGCGACGCCGCGCGGTACGACGTGGTGGTCGTCGACGGCGCCGCGGTCGCCGCCTCCTCGCGTCCGGCATTTCTCGATCCCGCGACGTGGCCGACGCCCACGGTCGTCGTCGGCGCGCCGGGCGGGCGCGTCTTCGCGGGGAGGCGCCTCAAGCTCGACATGAACGGGCCGCCGACGGCGGGCGCCGCGCATCTCATCGTCCCCGCCCATCCGGTGTTCGCCGAGCCGAAGACCGGCGCCGCCCTCGACGACGTCGCACCCGTGCCGCCGAAGTTCCGCACCTGGCCGGAAGGCGCCGCGGCGGGGGAGACCCTGCGCGTGTGGCGGGCGCACGCCGACGCGCCCGAAGACGCGGCGCTCGGCGCGACGTCGGAGGGATTCGGCTTCCACGACAGCCCCGACTGCGAGGTGATCGCGCGGGGTTTGGTCGACGGCGCGCCGAACGCGGTCGTCGTCGGGCGCCAGGGGCCGTTCCTCCACTGGGGGTTCGGCGCACCGCCGTCGCGGCTGACGCCGTCGGGGCGCGCGGCGCTCCTCAACGCGATCGCCTACGTCGCGCGCTTCAAGGGTGCGCCGATCCTCGTGACCGACCCCGTTCCGTCGCGCGATCTCGCTCTGGCGTTCGCGGCGCGGCTCCGCGATCCCGCGCTGCGCGACGACGCCCGCCGCCGGTTCGCGCCCGCGATCTTCGAAGAGGTCGGCGGCGACCCGCTCCTCGCGGCCGACCTGATCGCGGGCGAGGTCGAGCGGCTGCGGTGCGACCGCATGACCGTCGTCGGCGCCGACGGCGCGCCGTGCGAGACGTTCGTGTTCTCGATCGACGAAGACGCCCGCGCGCTCGGCCTCTCCAACCGCGCCCCCGAGGCGATCGACGCCTGCCTCAATCTCATCGGCCACCGGGAGGAGGTCGACCGCGCGCATCGGCTCCTGCTGCGATCCGTCGGCGTCGATCTGGGGCCCGACCTCCGCCACTGGCACGCCTGGTGGAACGCGCGGAAGCTCGACGCCCGGTTCTGCGACACCGCCGGCTATCATTTCCTGTTCCCCGTCGCCGACAGCCGGCCGGCGGCGCCGCGATGACCGCTTCCCGCGCCGCGCGTCGGTGGCTCTTCAAGTCGGAGCCCGAGACGTTTTCGCTCGCCGATCTCGCCCGAGCGAAGAAGCCCGTCCCCTGGGACGGCGTCCGGAATTACCAGGCGCGGAACTTCCTCCGCGACGATGCGGCCCCCGGCGACCTCGTGCTTTTCTACCACTCGAGCGCCGAGCCTCCGGGCGTCGCCGGCGTCGCTGAGATCGTGCGCGCGGGCTACCCCGATCCCACGCAGTTCCGAAAGGGACACGACGGATTCGATCCGGGCTCCCAACCCGACGCTCCGAGATGGATCGCGGTCGATCTCAAGCACCGCGCGACGTTCCCGACCTTCGTGACGCGGGACGCCCTCGCGGCCGACCCGTCGGCGAAGACGATGGACGTCCTGCGACGCGGCAACCGCCTCTCGATCCAGCCCGTCACGCCCGCGCAGTTCGACGCCGTCCTCCGCCTCGGCGGCGCCGGGTAGCGCCCTCCGGCGCCGCCAAGACCGCGGCGCGCCTCCCCTCGGGATTCCGCCGCCACCGTCCGCGCCGCCGCGCGTCCGGCCGCGCGTCGCGTGTATCATCCGCGCCTTCGATGGACGGCCGGACGACCTGCGTCCGGCTCATGGAGAAAGAGGCATGGCCGCACCGACCGCCCCGGTCGCCCCGGGCGCGCAACCGTTCGTTCCCGACGGCTCCGAACCGACCTGGTTCGGCCATCCCAAGGGTCTCTTCACCCTCTTCTTCGCCGAGCTGTGGGAGCGCTTCTGCTACTACGGCATGCGGGCGTTGCTCGCGGTCTACGTCGCCGATCAATTCTTCAACGGCGATAAGGAAGCCGCCGGCGGCATGTACGGCGCCTTCACGGCGCTGATTTATGCGCTCGGCTTCTTCGGCGGCATCGTCGCCGACCGCGTCCTCGGATATCGACGCTCGATCATGGTCGGCGGCGTCTTCATGGCCGTCGGCGAGTTCCTGCTGATGATCCCGTCGCAGGACTTCTTCCTGCTCGGTCTCGGCGGACTCGTGGTCGGCAACGGCCTGTTCAAGCCGAATATCTCGACGCTGGTCGGCAAGCTGTACAAGCAAGGCGATCCGCGGCGCGACGGCGGCTTCACGATCTTTTACATGGGGATCAACCTCGGCGCGTTCCTCGCGCCGATCCTCTGCGCCGAGGTGGCGCGCCTCGCCGGCGGCGGCGGCCGTCCGGACTACCGCTGGGGCTTCTTCACCGCAGGCGCGGGCATGCTTCTCGGCGTCGTGACCTTCTGGAAGGGGTTCCGTCATCTGGGCGACAAGGGTTTGCCGCCCCCGGGCCGCGAGAAGTTCTCCAACGTCTGGGCCGTAGTCGTCGGCTGCATCGTCGCCGTCCCGGCGGTCTACTTCCTCCTCTCGCAGAAGAAGCTGGCGGGCGTCGCGCTCGGCGTCTCCATGATCGGCATCTTCGTCTTCCTGCTCTGGTACGGAACGAAGGCGGGCAAAGTCGTGTTTCAGCGCATCGTCGCGCTGATCATCCTCCTGATGGGGAACATCGTCTTCTGGGCCAGTTTCGAGCAGGCCGGGAACTCGCTGAACTTCTTCGCGCAGAATCAGGTCAAGTGGCGCGGAGAGGAGCGGTTTCCGCTGGGCGGCACGCATGGCGACGTCTTGGCCGTCGGTCCGGACACGATCACCGTGTCGGAGGGGTTCTCGCGTGCGGAGGAGACGGTCGTCAGCGTCACGTATCCGCAGCCGCAGAACCCCAACTACCGCGACACGGCGACGGCGAAACTGCCGCCGGGCTCCTATCGGAGCGGCGAACCGATCCGGGCTCAGTTCACCGTCACGAAAAAGGGCGACGGTTCGAAGGTGACCGAAACCGGCGTCGCCAACCCGATGCTCGGATCGATCGTCGGCGCCGCGGCCGATGCGCGCGCGAAGGCGGAGGCCGCCAAGGTTCCGGAGACGGCGCCGAGCGAGGCGAAGAAGGCGGCGGAAGCCGCGAAGGCTCAAGCGGACAAGCTCGCCGTCGACTTCGTCGCCGGACCGGTGCGGCCCTTCGAGTGGTTCCAGTCGGTCAACGCCATCTTCATCGTGATGCTCGGCCCGGTCTTTTCGTTCCTATGGGTCTGGCTGGACCGGAAGGGCAGGAACCCGTCGATCCCCGTGAAATTCGGCCTCGGTCTGATCCAGGTCGGGCTCGGCTTCCTGTTGCTCGTCGCGTCGTTCAAAGGCGCCGACGAAGCCGGCCTCGTGCCGTGGTACCTGCTGACCGCCGTCTACCTCATCCACACGACGGGCGAGCTTTGCATCTCGCCGGTCGGATTGTCGATGATCACGAAGCTGGCGCCGCCGACGATCACAGGCTTCGTGATGGGCGGATGGTTCCTCTCGATCGCCAACGCCAATTACGTCGCGGGCTGGTTCTCGCAACTCGCCGCGAAGGCGAACGTGTCGAGCGCCGGCGAGGCGGTCGGCGCCGCCGCGTTGTCCGGCTACGAAGCGGCGTTCGTCCCGATCATCTGGATGTCGGTGAGCGTCGGCGTGCTGCTGGTGCTGCTCGGCAAGCCGCTCAGCAAGCTGATGCACGGCGTGAAGTGACGGATCGACCCGCGCGCCGGACCGCCGGCGCGCGGCGCGGACGAAGGAGCGACACATGATCGCCGGGCTGTATGGCGCGCACGTGGAGGAGCGGCGTCGCAGGGCCGAAGCGGCCTGCGCCGCGGCCGGTTTCGACGGGATGGTGATCCACAGCGGATCGCCGTTCACCTACTACGCCGACGATCAGGACGCGCCCTTCCGTCGCACGCCGCACTTCGCGGCGTGGACCCCGCTCGCGGGGCCGCACCATCTGCTCCACGTGCGCCCCGGCGCGAAGCCCGTGCTGGTGCGCGTCGCGCCCGAGGATTACTGGTACGAGCAGGCCCCTCTCGGGACGCCCTATTGGGCGGAGGCCTTCGAGATCCGCGAAACGCCCGACGCCGCGGCCGCCTGGAAAGAACTGAAGCTCTCCGCGCGCACCGCCTACGTCGGCGATGCGCCCGACGCGGCGCGCGCGGCGGGCGTCGCCGAAGCGGCGATCAACCCCAAGGAGCTGCTCGCGCGGCTCGACTGGGATCGCAGCTACAAGACGCCGTACGAAGTCGCGTGCCTCGAAGCGGCGACGCGGAAAGCGGCGCGCGGCCACCTCGCGGCGAAAGCGGCGTTCCTCGGCGGCGCCTCCGAACTGGAGATCCATCACGCCTACGTGGTCGCGGCGGGCTGCGTCGATCACGAGCTGCCGTACGGGTCGATCGTCGCCCTCGACGAGAAGGGCGCGATCCTTCACTACGAGAACAAACGTTCGACGCGCAACGGTCGGGTGCTGCTGATCGACGCCGGCGCCTTGGAGGCGGGATACGGCTCCGACATCACCCGCACCTGGACGACGCACGACTGCGACCCGACCTTCGTCGCGCTCGTCGAAGGCGTGGACCGCCTCCAGCTCGAGCTGTGCCGACGCGTGAAGCCGGGCCTCAAGTACCTCGACCTCCACCACGCCGCCCACGGCATGATCGCCGACCTCCTGCACGAGCTCGGCGTGCTGAAAAAAGGCGGCGCCGCGGCGCTGGAGGCGGGGCTCACGCTGCCGTTTTTCCCGCACGGCCTCGGCCACTTCCTCGGCATCCAGGTGCACGACGTCGCCGGACGTCAAACGGCGAGCGAGGGCGGCGTCACGCCGCCCCCCGCGCATTACCCGTACCTGCGGACGACGCGCGTCGTAGAGCCCGGCATGTGCTTCACGGTCGAGCCCGGCGTGTACTTCATCCCGATGCTGCTGCGCGCCTATCGCAGCGGCCCCAAGGCCGACCTGATCGACTGGAGCCTGGTGGACCGCCTCACGCCGTGCGGCGGCGTGCGCATCGAGGACAACCTCGTCGTCACCGCCGACGGGCACCGCAACCTGACGCGGCCCTGCATTTAGGGCTGCGGGCGGCGAACCCGGCCGCCGCCTCCGCGCGCCGTTCAGCCGCCGATGCGGCGTGCCAGCTCTTCGAGGCCGTCGGCGACCGCCTTCACGGCGGTCGACGCTCCGTCCTTCAGGGATTGCCATCCCTCGGACGTGCGGATCTCGCCGACCTTGCGCTCGGCCTCGGCGTATTGCGCCTTCAGCTTCTCCAGCGCCCCCTCGGCGTTGATCTTCGCGTCGCCGCTCAGCGTCGCGGCCTTCCGCCGCAGCTCTTCGAGCCGCGGCTTGGAGGCGTCGAGCGTCCGCTGCAGGCCGTCGGCGGCCGCGGCGCGCGCTTCGGCCAGCGCCGCTTTCGCCGTCTCGCCCGCGTCCTGCGCCAGATCCTTCGTGGAGCGGCCGAGGTCCCGCAGGCGGTCCTGCGCGGTCGGCGCGCCCGGCGCGGCGGGGTCGGAATCGCCGCAGGCGGCGGCGACGAGGAGCAGGAGGACCGGAGCGGCTCGAGGGCGTCGTTGCATGGCGAGACTCCCGCCGGCCGATCCGCCGGCGCGAAGCGCACGGTAGCAACGCGCAGCGCGGGGGTTCGCCGCGCCGCCGCGCTCATTCGGCGGTCCCCGCGCACTTTCCCTCCGCGTCCGCGCCCGTAGGATCGTCGCCGTCCCGGGAGTCGCCGATGCCCGCGCCGCAAGGTTCCG